>DATINV010000089.1:0-2657 GCA_035473775.1 Chthoniobacterales bacterium | reverse complement strand
AAGCGCATCGCATATTGGCCCGCGCCGAAAATCTGGACGTTTCCAATTCCCGGCAGGCGCGTGAGTTGATCGAACAAATTGATGTAGCCGTAGTTCGCCAGAAAAACGTTGTCGTAGGTGCCCTTCGGTGAATAAAGCGAGACCAGCATCAGCGGCGCCGTCGTCGATTTCTTAACGGTGACGCCGTAGTTGTTGACGTCCGCGGGCAATTGCGATTGCGCCTGCGCGACGCGGAGCTGCGTTAACACCTGGTCGATGTTCGGATCAGTCGCGACATCGAAATTGACAATCAATCGGATGTCGCCGCTGTTCGCGTTGATCGAGTACATGTAGTTCATGTTGTCGACGCCGCTCATCTGCTGCTCGATCGGCGCCGCCACCGATTGCTCGATCGTCAGTGCGTCTGCCCCGGTATAGTGCGTTTGCACCTGAATCTCCGGCGGCGCGATTTGCGGATACTGCGCGATGGGTAACGCGAGAATGCAAACACCGCCGATTAGCGTCAGCAAAATCGCAATGACGATCGCGACGATTGGCCGGCGTACAAAAAATTCCGACATGGTCGGTTAAGGCTTTTGCGGACTCGGTGACACTACCGGAGCAGGAGACTGGGCCGGCGGCGTCCATTCTTTCGGCTTAACGGTCGAACCTTCGCGTGCTTTTTGCACACCTTCGACAACGACTCTATCGCCCGCCTTCAGGCCGTCGGTGATTTGCCACATTCCGGCTATGCGCTCGCCCGTTTTTACGGGATGAATGCTTACTTTGTTGTTCTGATCGATAACCGCGACCTGAAAGTTGCCCTGCAATTCAGTCACCGCCTCTTGCGGAACAACGAGCGCATTCTGCACTGCGTCCGGGATAAACCGCACCTTTCCAAACTGTCCGGGCCGCAAAGTGGCTTCGGGATTTGGAAACGTGACGTAATAGCGGATCGATCCGGTTTTTGGATCGAGGTTTCGATCCAACGCGTAAAATTTTCCTTTCCGCGGATAGACAGTGCCGGTGCCGAGGATCAAATCAAAATCCAGGCTCTTGAGCAGGGCCTGGCGCTTTTCTGCATCCGGATAGCGGGCAAAGAAATCCGTAAATCCAGCTTCGCCAACCGTTACGATCGCTTTGATTGGATCAACCTGTGAAACGGTGGTGAGCGGCCCCGTGGTCGGGCCAACCAGATCGCCAACCTGATTGTTGGCAAATCCGGACAAACCATCAATAGGCGCTGCGATTTTCGTATAGCCAAGATTGAGATCCGTCTGTTTCACGGCTGCTTCGTCCGCCTCGACATTTGCTTTGCTCGACCCCGCCGCCGCGATGGCCGTGTCTCGTTCCTGATCGCTGATTACTTTTTTGTTGAACAGATCGATCGCGCGCTTTTGATCCGCATCCGCCTTGGCCGAGTTGGCCTGGTCTTTCGCCAAAGTTCCTTTGGCCTGGGCCAGTGCAGCCTCGAACGGGCGCGGATCAATCTGGAAAAGAAGATCGCCTTTCTTCACCAGACTGCCTTCCTGATAATCGCGCGAGACGATATAGCCCTGCACTTGAGCGTTGATGTTGGCGTTGATGAATCCATCGAGCGTGGCCACGCGTTCAAGGACGCGCGGCACATTCCGCGGCTGAACCGTCGTGACCAAAACTTCCGGTGCAGCCGGACCGGTTTGCGGCGGCTTCCGCGAACAACCAGTGACTAGAAGTGCCAATAACACGCTGAAAGCAAAGCACTTCATGGCTCCGTTATGCCTTTGAAGGTCCAAATGTCGAGTCCGCATATTTTTCCTTCAATTGCCGGACTCTTGCACAGGCACACTCGTGAAACCCAAACGCAATTTGCGTTGAACGTGACCACCCGACTCGAGACCGTTCTGCCAGTTCGCCACCAGGCGTTTCGGCTGAGTCGCTAACACAACGCGTTTCGGCTCCGCCAATCTCCAGATGATTGCTTCAATTATTCTGCTCATATCTTTTCCTTTCATTGTCAGTCGTCGTGGCGGGATGTTACGCGACCCAGAGTTTTGCCCACTCCACAACAAGCCGTGCTGTCAGGAATAGCCATGGGATTACAATGACTATGACTTGCAATTGCCGAACCGCGTCCCTATCGCCGTCCACACTTCGATCTCGACCAAACAACCGGTGCCGGTGGCGCATCAAATAGGCGCCGGCGAGCAGATTAATGATGAGGAAAAGCGCTCCGGCGATTCGAAGAACCGGAAGCGCGGCGGGATTGATTACTCCGAGCATGGTTTCCAATGTTTTCATGAAAACACTATTCGGTCGCCCGGGCCCCCTCAGGAAAGACTATGTTTCTTGCCTCAGCATAGGCACCGGGCATACTCTCCAGGCCAGTGGAACTACGCCACTTGCGCTACTTCGTCGCCGTAGCCGAGATGGAAAACGTCTCGCGCGCCGCGATGCAACGCTTGCACGTCTCCCAACCGTCGCTGAGCCGGCAAATTCGCGATCTCGAGGACGAAATGGGCGTTTGCCTACTGGAACGCACCGCTAAATCAGTAAAGCTTACCGACGCCGGTCGCGCGTTCCTCGATGAAGCGCGTGCGATTCTCAAGCAGACCGACGACGCAGTGAGTAAGGCGCGCGCGATCGCTGGCAAAGCAGACACCGAGTTGCACGTGGGTGATTGGCCGCTCGCTACCGGC
>DATINV010000088.1:0-6343 GCA_035473775.1 Chthoniobacterales bacterium | reverse complement strand
GCGGCGATCGAGGCGGAACGTTATCTTAGCGAACTGGAGAAATAAATTTTCGAGTTTCGATCTTCGAATTGCGATTCGCCCCCGGCAATGAACGAACAAGACATGTTGAATAGAACGAAGCACTTCGCGTTACGGATTATGAATTTGGTCGGTGCGCTGCCGCGAACGATTCAGGGCCGAGCGATTGCAAATCAATTAATGCGCAGCGGAACTTCGGTAGCCGCGAACTATCGTGCTGGCTGCAGGGCACGTTGGAAAGCAGAGTTTATTTCCAAGCTTGGAACGGTGGAGGAAGAAGCGGATGAAAGCGTATTTTGGCTGGAGTTGATAATCGAAGGGAACTTGCTGGCGGACAACAAGGTCCGTTCTTTGTTGACGGAAGCAGGCGAACTAACGGCCATTACAGCTTCCTCGAAGAAAACCGCAGCGAGATCGCAAATTGCAAATCGCAATTCGCAACTCTCTTGAAGATTTGCGACATCACCCAGTTTTATTCGCCGGTTAGCGGCGGGGTGAAACGTTATCTTCACGAAAAGCTCGATTATATCGAGAACCACACGTCCCGCGATCAGGATGCGCTGATTGTTCCCGGGCAAAAAACTAAAGTCGACGTTCGCGGTCGATCCCGGATTTACTCAATTCGATCCCCGCTGATCTCGCGAATCGGACGTTACCGGGCGCTGGTGAATCTTCGAGCAGTCGGAGCCATTTTAAGGCGCGAGCATCCTGACATCATCGAATCGGGCGATCCGTATCAGCTTGGCTGGCGTGCGGTGCGAGCTGGGCGCGCGTTAAATATTCCGGTGGTTGGTTTTTATCATTCACACTTTCCGGAAGCGTATCTGCGTGCGAGCGCAAAACTTTTTGGCAAACGCGCCGCCGGCCGAGTGATGAAACTTTCGCGCGGTTATGTGCGCCGGCTTTACAATCGGTTCGCAGCCACGCTGGTTGCGTCTGATCGGATTGCCCAGGTGCTCCGAGACTGGGGCGTGCGCAACGTTCACGTCGTGAAACTCGGAGTAAACACCGATATTTTTCGTCCGGCCTCGGACGACCAGGAATTCGTTTGTAAATCGCTAGGTGTTGGGCCGGAATCCAAATTGCTGCTCTATGTCGGGCGTCTCGCGAAGGAGAAAAACACGGTGAAACTCTTCAAGGCTTTCGCGATGCTAAACCAACGCGCGCCGAATGCTTTCCATATGCTCGTGATCGGCGAAGGTCCACAACGTAAGCAGCTGCGCGAATTGCAGGAGCAACACCGAAACGTTTCCTGGATCCGCTATTGCGCCGAGCCTCGCGAATTGGCCCGGTATTATCGGGCCGCGGATGTGTTCGTTCATCCCGGTGTGCAGGAAACATTCGGCCTGGTCGCGTTGGAAAGTCAGGCTTGCGGCACGCCGGTGGTCGGCATTCGCGGAAGCGCAATGGACGATCTGATTTTTCACGATCAGAGCGATTGGGCGCATGAAAATAGTGCTGAGGCATTGTCCGACGCGATCGTAAGGTTTGCCGCTAACGACCTTTCGTTGTTGGGCAAACAAGCGGCCGAGCAGGCCGCTCGATTGCACGCGTGGCCGAAAGTTTTCGAGCGCCTTTTTTGCATTTACCGCGAGGTATGTGCACACTACAAAGAGCACCCGCCCAAATGAGCAACGACACCTCGTTTACAATCCGCAGTTATCGTAAAACCGACCGGGAGGCAGTCCGCCGGTTGTGTTGCGATACCGGATTTCTAGGGACGCCGATTGATCCGGTCTACGAGGATCGGCAATTGTTCGCGGATTTTCTAACGACCTATTACACGGACTGGGAACCGGAATCGTCCTTCGTGATTGAAAAAGACGGCGAGATCCGCGGTTATCTCCTCGGCTCGCGCAAACCGCTGCGCAACCAGCTCTACTCGTTTTGGCAGAACGTTTCGCTCTTCTTGAAAGCGCTTACTCGTTACTTTCGCTATAACGGTGCGTCGCGGCGCTTCGTTCTCTGGATTTTAGTTAACGGTTGGCGTGAGGTACCGGCCGCTCCGCGTCGGGTACCACATTTTCACATCAACTTACTGCCCGATGCCCGGAAAATGTCGACCACGCGTGCGTTGATGAGCGCGTACCTCAGCTATCTTTATCGGTGTGGCGAAAAGCGCGTTTACGGACAGATCGTTACCTTCGAAAGCCGTCGCGGAGAGCAAATGTTCGAGCGTTACGGTTTCAAAGTTTTGAATCGGGCAGAGATCACGAAATACAAAGCGTTTTATCCGCAATCGGTTTATCTCAGCACCGTGATTAAAAACCTGGAAACGGCCGAGCCGCTCAGGGTGATGTCACGCTCGCGCTAAGCGAAAACGCCCGGCGTGCAGCCTACTGCCCGGCAAACAATCCTGGTCGCCGCCGGCCTGATTCTCCTGGTCGTTGCGATGCGACTACCGCTTCTTGGCATCCCGTTCGAGCGCGATGAAGGGGAATACGCCTACATCGGTTGGCGCCTTGGTCATAACGAATTGCCTTATCGCGATTGGGTCGATCAAAAGCCGCCTGCGATTTTCTGGGTTTATCGAACGGCACTGAGCCTGCCGTTTGATCCAGTCCGCGCGGTCCACTTTGCCGCGCTGTTGTTCGCGGCGGCTTCGAGCTGCGCGCTGTTTTTTCTCGCGCGGCGAATCATGGATCCGTTCTGGGCGTTCGTGGCCGCTGCGCTGTTCAGTTTGCTTTCTGCGGACCCATTTGCCCAGGGAACAGCGGCCAACACCGAACAGTTCATGTTGCTCCCGCTGATTTTATCCCAAATCGCGTTTTTCAAATCGGTTGAGGATGTGCGCAATACGATTCCGACATGGCTTTGCGGCGCACTTATCGGGACTGCAATCGCGTTCAAGCAGGTGGCGGCCGTGAACTGGTTCCTGTTGGTTGCGTTGTATCCGATCTTCGCGCGGCCGGAAGGACGTTGGCGCGGCATGATTCGTTTCATTGTTCAGTCGCTCGGCGGGCTCCTGACGGTCTTCGGATTGATTGCTCTCTATTTCTGGATTCGCGGCGGCCTTTCCAGCTTGGTCGAAAACGTAATCACCCACAACTTGGAATACATCGGCGCCATGACCTGGTCCGATCGAATCGATTTTTGCCTTGGGACGCTTCGGGCGCTCGCCCGCTCCGAGGCCATCGTTTGGATTCTATCCGCGGTCGGATTGATCGCATTGGTCGTCGCGGGTCGGATGAAATGGCTCGCGTTTCTGGCGGGCTGGCTGATCGCGAGCGCGATCGGGGTAAGCGCGAGCGGTTATTTCTTTCCGCATTATTTTCAGCAATTGCTTCCGCCGCTGGCGCTGGTCGCGATCTTCGGCGCTCAATGGGTGAGCGAGTTTCGGCCCTGGAGAAACTCTTGGGTTCCTCGAGCGGTCATTAGTTTGTTCTTGATCGCTCTTCCGCTGCGCACACTCTGGCCATTCTGGTTCTCTTACTCGCCGGCTGAAGCGGTCCGAAAGATCTATCCCGGCAATTTCTTTGCTGAGATGCCGCAGTTTGCCGCGCGACTTGCCGAACTGACGTCACCTGATCAACGCGTCTTTATCTTTGGCGCTGAGCCGGAAGTCCTGTTCTACGCGAGGCGTATCTCGGCGACGCGTTACATCTTCCTGTTCCCGCTTTATGGCCCGTATCGAGATATTCGCGAGAAACAGATCGCGACAACGGACGAAATTCAACAGGCGGCGCCGGCCGCGGCGGTTTATGTCCCGAACGCGATGTTTTTTAATCCGGGGACCGACCAATATTTCACCGAGTGGAGCATGTCCTATTTCGCCAAAAATTTTTCCGCGGACACCTGGCTGATTAAAGAAACAGAAGATCGAGCCAGGCCGGTAGCAGCTTGGCCGAATTTGCCGCCGCCGCATCATTTGCTCGGCGCGATCTTCGTCAAGAAACCGATGGTTCCCTGATTTCCATTGGTTGTTCGACGCCGGACTCTGCGCTACTTTCCCGCGCTCCGAGCCGGAGCGGGTCCGAGCCGGACAGGCAATATTTTTTGCCGGCATAGCTCAGTTGGTAGAGCAGCTGATTTGTAATCAGCAGGTCGTCGGTTCGAATCCGTCTGCCGGCTCCCGCCTTCGCCAAACTTACGGCGGGCAGGCCCGCCTTTGTTTTGTCGCGCGGCGGTAGTCCCGACTCGTTAACTCTTCCCGGCGAAATGGAGGAAATTCAGGATGTCGCTGCGCAGCCGCAAAAAATCCGCGCTGTCACGCTGACGTGGACGATTCAAACCAACTTCAATCGTTCGCTCGATCCGTCCCGGACGCGGCGTCATGATCATAATTCGGTCACTCATGTAAATCGCTTCGTCGATGTCATGCGTAACCAGGAGCATCGTGGTACGACGCGTTTGCCAGAGACGAAGCACTTCGTCCTGCATTCGCATTCGCGTAAAAGCGTCAAGCGCGCCCAGTGGCTCGTCGAGGAGAAGAACTTTCGGATGATTGATCAACGCCCGGGCGAGAGCGGCGCGCTGGGCCATCCCTCCCGACAGATGATGCGGATAGACATTGGCGAATGTTTCCAATCCGACCAACCGCATGAACTGATCGACTTCCTGTTTCTTCTCCCGCAAAACACCGCGCGCAACCAGGCCAACCTGGATGTTGCGTCGAACAGTCAGCCACGGGAAAAGATTCGGGTCCTGGAAAACAAGACCGCGCTCCGCATTTGGCGCGCTGATTCGGTCCGAGCCGACCAGGAGATCTCCTTCATCGGTAGAATCGAGACCGGCGATGAGACGAAGTAGCGTAGACTTGCCGCAACCACTTGGACCGACAAGTGAAACCAATTCGCCGGCGGCGAGCGAAAACGAGATTCCATCCAAGACTTGCCGGCGCGAAAGCGGGTTATCCGGCGCGGGAAAACTTTTTTTGACGTCGCGGGCGACCAGCGAAGCCGCTTCGGTTTCGGCAGCCGCTACCATTTGATTACACCTTTTTGCCAAACCAGTACACGATCTCGCGCTTTGAACAGCAGAGTCATGATGGTTGAAAAGAAAGCAGCCATTATGATGAGAGCGGCAAACACCTTTCCGTATTCCGCCCAACCCTGCGCCCAGCTCACATACCAACCGAGCCCTGATTTTACGCCGACCGATTCCGCTACCACCAGGGTGAGAAACGACGCTCCCAAGCCCATGAATAAACCGATGAAAATATTCGGAACCGCCGCCGGAATCGCGACGCGGAAAATGAGATAACGAGGTCCGGCGCCGAGAGTGCGTGCCACGTCTAAGTAAGACGCGCGCGTGTTCGAAATGCCGGAAGCCGTCAGCATCGTGACCGGAAACCAGACCGCTAGGGCAATTAGTGCAGCAGACGAAAAGATCGCGGATGGCGAAAGCACCATCGCAAGTGGGATCCACGCGGTTGCGGGAATTGGTCCGACAACTTTCAAGATCGGCATTCCCCAATAACGAATCGGGTTGGACCAGCCGATGCAAACGCCGCTAATCAGACCCGCGATCACTCCCAGCGAATAACCGCTCAAGAGCAAAACGAGCGAATGCCATGTGCTGTCGAGCAAGATCACTCGATCGTTGATCAGACTTCGGAGAACAGCCGCCGGACCGGGAAAGTACGGCAGCGGTAGCAATCGAAATCCCAGTGTGATCACGTCCCAAACGCAGAGGAAAACGATTGCTGCTGTAAAAACTGGCCACATGTTCGCCATCCAGCGGCGCAATCGCGGCGAAAAACGGCGTAGGAGCGCGAGCACAATCGCTACGCCAATGATTTCAATAAAAAGAAGTCTGTAGGAATGAGCCTCGAGTGACGGTTCTGCCTTTGCGATGAATATGTGAATTGACCAGGCGAACGCAGCCGCAAGCGGAACCGCCAGCATCGTCCGCCAGCGCAAAACGGACGGGGACTCTACAATAGACGTTGGAATTAAATCCTCTGGAACTTCCATGGGTCAAATAAGCAGCGAGTTTCGCCGCTTACTTTTGTGCTGCCAATACCTTCTTGGCTTTGCAGCACGATCCCTCGGTATCGTGCAAGATCAATTCCGCGTACAAGCGAATGTCCTGGTCCGGTGGCACTTGTCCACCCGCGACCTTTTGGACTTGGAGATTTTGCAACCAATCGTCCGTCACACCGTCTAGGTGAGCGAAAGCGCGCTTGGCCAGATCGGAGACGTCGGTGGTTGGGCTGAGCATGCCGGCAACTTTCATTTCCGCCGCAGCCGACGCCACAGCGGCTTCGCCGCCGGAGATGCTCGGGACATAACGCAAATGGGAGAGAGCGACCGTGTTCAGTTCAGGATTCGAAGCGAGATATCCTTTTTCAACCGACAGCCGCGCGGCAGCCGCTGGATTCGCT
>DATINV010000087.1:0-5219 GCA_035473775.1 Chthoniobacterales bacterium | reverse complement strand
ATCCCAATCGACGCAAACGCCGGCGATCCGGTCGAGCAAATTAAAGAAGCGACCTAGGGCAAAGGCGTGGATGTCTCGCTCGAGCTGATCGGCTCCGCGAAAACAATGCGACAAGCGGTGCAATCTCTCGGCGTGCTCGGGCGCGCCCAGCTCGTCGGATTAACCAAAGAGTCGATGTCGATCTTTCCTTACGTGGAAGTGATCAACAAAGAGACCGAAATCATCGGCGTGTCCGATCATCTGGCGAGTGAAATTCCGTTACTCATTGAATTCGCGCGGAGCGGCAAACATCGTTTTCCGCCAGAGGCGTTACGGGTTGTCGATCTTGATGCCAACCAGATCAACGCCGCCCTCGATCAACTTCAGGATTCCATTGATCACGTCCGAACGGTTATAAAAGTGACGAGTGACAAGAAGCGGCCGACACCGCCGCCGCTACAACTCGTCACTCGTCACATGTCACTGCTGTTATGAATTGGGAAATGCTGGCAGCGATCGGCCAACTGGCGGCGGTGTGCGTTGGAATTCCGTCGCTGATCTATCTCGCTGTCCAAATTCGAGAGCAAACCAAGGAACGCAGACTGTCGGCGGTCAACGCGCTAACGGTGCAGTGGGGCGATCTGACCTGCGCGTTGCATGAGAGCGCGGAGTTCAGCGCGATTTACCTCCGCGGTCTTCAATCGTTCGAAGATCTCGATGCTATTTCCAGAGTTCGCTTTAGCGCTTTCTTCAATCGCTTCCTGAAAAACTTCCAAGCGATGTATTTCGCTCATCAGGACCGAATTCTCGCGGACCAGTTGTGGGGCGAGATAGAGCGAACCATGACCGATTTGCTCGGTTATCCCGGTCTTCAACAATGGTGGAAAACGCGAAGACACTGGCAGACGGACGAATTTGCCGGTCTGGTTGATGCGATAATTGCCAAAGGCGAGAAACCAAAAGCGTATTCGAGTTATGATCTAAGCAAGATCACGAAGCAGAGTGACGAGGACATGTGACCAGTGACGAGCTAAAGAATTTCGCAAAGCGATACGCAACCGCGTGGTCCAGTGGAGATCCGGACAAGGTCGCTAGGTTTTACGCCAGGGATGCCACGATAAGCGTGAATGGCGCGCCGCCAACTTCGATCACCGAAGTTGCGCGCGGGTTTGCGCGCGATTTTCCCGACATGGTCGTGACGTTCGACAGACTCGAAACTCGACCAGACGGAATCGCATTTCACTGGACATTCACGGGAACGAACACTGGGCCGGGCGGAACTGGAAACAAAGTTCGAATCAGTGGCTACGAATTATGGACGATCGATGACGATGATTTGATCGCCGAATCGAAGGGTCAATTCGATGCCGCAGAGTACGAACGCCAACTTCGCGGCTAGCGCCGTCAGATTTCAGGTTTGATGTCCTTGCTTGTAATTGGTCACATGTCACTTCCTAAATGTCCGCTTTCGAACACGTCACCGCGCTTTTATCGTTCGTTTACGCTTTGGCTCTGACGCATCTCCTCGCGCGCATCGCTGAACTGATTATTGCCCGCGATCGCGTGAAATTTTCCGGCTTGCTCGCGCTCGGCATGTTCAACGCTGTGGTGATGGTCTTCGCAAATTGGTTGTCCATCTGGGACCTTCGCTCGCTCAAGATCTGGGACCTGGGTTCAATCACAGTCCAATTTCTATTCGCGGTGGCGATTTACATCATTTGTGTTCTGGTTGGGCCGAAAGTTCCCGACGAGGGGCCTCTCGATTTGGAAGATTTTTTCTGGCGGCAGCGACGTTATTTCTACGGAACGGTCGTGACGTGCGTCTTTTTATCGTTGATTGCCAATTTGGCTTTTCTCAACACAACGAATACCTCGCTATTTGTAAAAGAGAACCTCACCAACCTGCCTATGTTCATCCCGACAATACTTGGACTAGTGTCGGACAAACGCTGGGCTCAATGGGCCGCCGGCCTCAGTCTTCTGGCGATGATGCTCGTATATACGATCATGTTCTGTAGCCAGCTCGGCTGAAGAAAAGTGACGAGTGACGAGTGGCGAGTGACGTGGGACAGTGATGAGTTGCGATTCGAGAATTGTCCCCCAGATTAAAATGCCGCCGCATTTCGCGGTCGGGTCGTTATGTCCGGAGTTAAAACATCTGCAACTTTGTTAGGCGACTTTCGCACGGACGCGCGGGTCCTTGTCCTGGTGGCCCTGGCGGTGCCGATCGGAATCATCAGCGCGTTGGTTGCGAAGGCACTGTTGTGGTTGATCGCTGAGATCTCGAATCTTGTTTTCTTTCAAAAGTTTTCACCGGACCTCGGATCATTGGTTCATCATCATTTGGGTGCGTGGGTGATTCTTGCGCCGGTTGCTGGTGCACTCCTGATCGGGTTAATGGCTCGATATGGCTCCGACAAGATTCGCGGTCACGGAATTCCGGAAGCGCTCGAAGCGATTCTGCTCGGCGGTAGCCTGATTCAGCCGAAGGTCGCCCTGCTCAAACCAATTTCGTCTGCGATTTCAATCGGCACCGGTGGTCCGTTCGGGGCGGAAGGCCCTATTATTATGACTGGCGGTGCCTGCGGCTCGATCCTGGCGCAGTTATTTCATCTCAGCGCCGCCGAACGGAAGACATTGCTCGTCGCCGGCGCGGCCGGAGGAATGTCGGCGGTCTTTGCTTCCCCGCTTGCAGCGACATTGTTGGCCGTAGAACTCTTGTTGTTTGAATGGCGGCCACGTAGTTTCATTCCAGTCGCAATTGCGTCACTGGTCGCGTATTTGGCGCGGATTCCATTGATCGGCGCGGGACCAATTTTTCCGGTTCCTGCGCATAGCGCGCTTGGATTATGGCCGGTTATTGCAGGGCTCGGAATTGGAATCGCAGCGGGTTTCGGTTCCGGAATTTTAACGGGCATTGTTTATTTTTTTGAAGACGCATTTCTAAAACTGCCGATTCATTGGATGTGGTGGCCGGCGATCGGGGGGTTGTTTGTCGGTATCGGCGGCTGGATCGACCCGCGCGTGCTCGGTGTTGGTTACGATCTGATTGGCGCCTTGCTTGCCGGAAAGATTCTTGGTGCCGCGTTGCTCGGGTTGGTTGCAGCTAAAGCTTTGGTCTGGGCGATCGCGCTTGGGTCCGGAACTTCAGGCGGGGTGCTCGCGCCTTTGCTCATCATTGGCGGCGCGCTGGGCGCGGCGATCGGTCAATTCCTGCCAACCGGAGACGTTGGATTGTGGGCAATGATTGGAATGGCGGCGATGATGTCCGGCACGATGCGCTCGCCGTTGACGGGAATTTTTTTCCTACTCGAGCTGACGCACGATTTAAATGCATTGCCGGTCTTGCTCTGCGGATGCGCGGCGGCGCTGGGCGTGACGGTCCTGGTGATGCGACGTTCGATCCTCACCGAAAAGCTCGCGAGGCGTGGGCAACACATTGCTCGTGAATACAGCGTTGATCTTTTTGAGTTGGCTCGCGTCGGTGACGTGATGGATCGAGATTTGCCGCTGATCCCGATGGGAACGCCCCTTTCGAAATTTTCCGAGCGGCTTGCTAGCGGCGATCCACTCGTTTGCACGCGTCAAGGCACGTTACTCGGTGATGCAAACGGCGATTTGGCCGGGATCATCACCCGGGGTGATGTCGTTCGTGCTTTCGGTCGTTCTCGTGGGGAAACGCCGACCGTCGGCGAGATTGGTTCAACGAAACTTATCGTTACGTTTGAGGAGGAGACTTTGCACGATGCGATTGCTCTAATGCTAAAACACGACATCGGCCGCCTCCCGGTGGTCGATCGATCGAATCATCGCAAAGTGGTGGGTTATCTCGGACGGGCGAGCATCATGAATGCGCGCCAGCGTTATCACGTGGAAGAAGAAGAACGTGGGCGCGGCTTCGCCCAAGTCACGACCAGTTAGGGAAAGACGCCCACTATTTTGCCTGGAATCTCTGCGCGCGATCGAATGTCTTGCGATTTCGGCGGTTTACCTAAAACAGCTCTAATTGGCAATCTTGCTATTCTGGATCGCGTAGGCGCAAGGTGATATCGGCACCGAGAGCTCGATCTCACAATATTTTCGCTCGCAAAAAAGATTGACGACTGAAGCAAATCCCGGCTTCATCTGCGGCCATGACATTAAGAACCTCTTTAGTAGCTCTAGTAGTTTGGGTTGCAGCAGGGACGGTTTGTTTTGGTAGCGCGTTCGACGGAACCTGGAAGTTGAACGCGAAAAAATCGCATATCGGCCGGGGAATGGGCCGGAACACCACCGTGAAATACGAAATGTCTTTCCCTTTTCAAACGAAGGTCACGGTTGACGGAGTCGATGCCAAGGGAAAACCGACCCACAACGTGTGGACCGGTACGTTCAATGGGACCGACTCTGCCGTGACCGGCGATCCGGAATCCGATATGCGCTCTTATAATAAGGTGGACGATCACACCTTGAACTTCTGGCAGAAGAAAGGCGGTAAGGTCGTCGGGGGCGGCAAAATCGTAGTGTCGGCCGATGGCAAAACCCGAACGGTGACCTACACCACTCCTGGCCGTAAGCACAAAATGGTCAGGTCGACCGCGGTTTACGACAAAGCCTAAAAGGTTGAGTCGTTGAAAAGTTGAGCGGTTGAGCCGAGGAAGCCAACCGAATGGCAGATTTTGGGGGCGGCCGGGTGGCCGTCCTCTACATTTTGGGGAAATCTGCGATTTGCCTCTTGCGCACTTGATTAACCCAGTTACTTTAGTGGCCCGCAAATAAGCGGTCCCGCAGGTGCGGGTTGTTCTCCTCTGGCTCGAATCGAGCCGACGCTGGTCAGAATGATGACGAGGGTCGGGGTTTGTTTTGTACCGGAGAGAGAATGTGGATCTTTGACAGTTTGGTTTTGGATTTCAAACAGCACACACGACGTGGGAATCCGAAATGCGATAAGTCAGCGAATATTGAATTGTGCGTTATCTGTTGATTTTCTTTGGAAAAAAAGATTACAGATCGGACGAACCTGTGTCGGCCTACGGGCCGAAACAGATTTTCGAATGGTCAGATTTTGTCGGCCCTATAGCAGGGTTCGACGCAAACTTTGAAACGCTCGCAAGAGTGTTTCACCGTTTTTAACGGAGAGTTTGATTCTGGCTCAGAACGAACGCTGGCGGCGTGGATAAGACATGCAAGTCGAGCGGGACTTTTCGTTGTAGCAATACAGTGGAAAGTTCAGCGGCGAACGGGTGCGTAACACGTGGGCA
>DATINV010000086.1:0-18523 GCA_035473775.1 Chthoniobacterales bacterium | reverse complement strand
CATTTGCATCCCGACGGAAAAGATAACTGGCGCGCTTTTCCACATGGCACAATTGATCGCGGACATGGCGGAGACGAAAAAATCAAACTCGACAATCGAACGCGGCCGGTCCGGTTCATTCGAATCTTGCTGAGTAAAAGCTCCGGCCGGGCCACCAATCGGACATCGAGTGATGTTCGCGATCTCCTCGGACTTGGTATTCGCGAAATCGACGTTGGAGTGATCGACGCCAAGAATCGATTTACCGATCACGTCAAACACCGTGCGGGCCGTGCCGACCAAACAATCACCTACACCTCGTCGACTGATCCGTGGCATCGCGCGGAAGATATCGATGAAAAAACGGAACAGCCGGGCTTGGATTTTATTTTGCAAAGCAAACTTCCCAATGGTTTGCCGACACTCGTCCCCGTATCCGTTTTGTATGACACCCCAGAGAACGCCATTGCTGAAGTTGAGTATCTATTAAAGCGAAAATATCTGCTCGAAGGTATTGAGCTGGGCGAAGAACCCGACGGGCAGTGGGTGTCCCCGGAAGATTACGCCGTCTTGTACTCGGGACTGGCTAGCCAGCTACATCAACTAAATCCCAGCCTGAAGATTGGTGGGCCGAGTCTCCAAAACTTCGACTCGCAGTTACTTACCTGGCCAGATCAATCGGGAAACCGTTCGTGGATGAATCGTTTCCTGACTTTCGTTCACCATAGAAATGTCCCGTTCGATTTCTTTTCGTTTGAATATTATCCCTTCGACGACGTTTGCGCGCCTTCCGTTCAGCAGCTTGTCGAGACGCCCAATGTCCTGGCCGAAATGATGAAAAGCCTTCACCGAGATGGCGTGCCCGGCAATATTCCGTGGTTCATGACCGAGTATGGTTACTCGGTATTTGGTGGACGCCGCGAAGTGGATCTTGAAGACGCTATTTTTGTAGCAGACACGGTGGGCGCATTTCTCACCTTGGGCGGCAAGAAAGCCTACCTGTATGGTTATGAACCAAATTACCTGATCGACGAGCTGAAATGCTCTTGGGGCAATTTGATGATGCTACAGATGCAGCAAAACTCCGATACGGTGAATGTTCTATCGGCTTACTATGCTGCATCCATGATAAGCCACGACTGGATGCAACCGGTCGGGCGAGAACACGATGTCTACCAGGTATCAATTACGAGCAACGGAGGTAAGTCACAGTTAGTGACTGCCTACGCCGTCCGGCGACCGGACAATCGCTGGTCGTTACTGGCGATTAATAAGAGTCCGACGCGCGAGGCCAGGCTGACAGTTACCTTTACGGTTTCACAATCGAAGCAGTCAGTCACTTACGCTGCTCCGATTGATCTGGTTCAATTTACAAACCAGCAATACGAGTGGCACGACGATGGACCCAATGGTTATCCATCACGCAGTCTTCCTCCTGAACATCTGGTCTTAAAGTCGCCGGCATCCTACGACCTCCCGCCGTCCTCGGTATCGGTTATCCGCGGATTCGTTCCAGGTTTGTAACGGCAATCGTTCTATGCCCGCACTGGAACCGAAGCAGTCCTCTCGAGTTTCCCCCAGCTGACCCACGCGCCTTTGATTGCGCGGAGGATCGCTTTCCAAATGCAATAGCTCAGCATCGGGCGATAAATCAGCCGCATCGGCAGGATTCGCCAGGCGCGCTTAACCGGCTCCTTTTCCAGAATGCAGGCGAGCGTGGCCAGAATGACGTCCATCGCGAGGAATGTGATAACGAACGGCAACAACGCGTGCCATTCGCCGAATAAGAGCGACACAAGCAAAAACAAATCAACCACCGGCGTCACCGCGACGAGAATAATTTGGAAAAACCAAACGCTTGGTAAACTGAACCAGCCGAGCGCGCGATAATTCCAGTTGAAAACCATGTCGCGATGCTTCCAAAGACATTGCAGCGTGCCGTAAGCCCAGCGAAAACGTTGTTTCGCCAGCGTCCGGACGGATTCCGGTGCTTCAGTCCAACCGATCGCCTGCGGGACGTAGACGATGCGTTGACGATCTTTGTGCAACGCGAGCGTGAGGTCGGTGTCTTCGGCGAGGGTTTGCAAACTTAAACCGCCCGACTGGTCGAGCGCGCTTTTTCGGATCGCGCTGATCGCGCCGGGCACAACCGTGATGCAGTTCCAGCGCGTGTAAGCGCGGCGATCCAGATTGAATCCGCAGGTGTATTCAAGCGACTGACAGCGCGCGATGAAGGTCCGGAGATTTCCTACTTTTGCGTGCCCCGAAACCGCGCCGATCTCTTTGTCGGCAAAAGGTTCAACCAAAAATTCAAGGGTATCGCGCTGGAAATGAGTGTCTGCATCCACAAACACGACGATTCCAGTTCGAACCGCCGCAAGCGCACGTTGCAAGGCTCGAGCTTTGCCGTGGTTCTCCTGCCGCACCAAACGCACGCGAGGATCCAGTTCCGCAACTTTTTCAACTTCAGCCGCGGTTTCATCACGCGAACCGTCATCCACCACGACGATTTCGATTTCGCCTTTATAATCGGTCGCTAGCAAGGAACGCAGCGTTCCCTCAATTACTTTTCCCTCGTTGTAAGCAGCGACGACGATGCTAACCGGTTCGGCGAAGTCAGTTCGCGGCAGACGGCGAAAACGATACGCCAGCCAAATCACGATTAACGTCCGGACCACAACCAAAGCCGTGGCGACGATCATGAACGCCCAGAGGAATTCTTCGAGGGCGTGGTAAATTCGAAATCCAGTGCTGCTAACCAACCAGTTGAGCGACGAGTTCGATTGCTGCAACGGCGGCATCACCGCGTCGCGTGACGTTCCGAGCAAGGTGCTCAGCGGGACGATTGTATCGCCGCGCGTGTGCAACCAATCGAGAATGCGCGGCAACGCCTCGACTGTTTGAGACCGATCTCCGCCCGCGTCGTGCAGCAAAATAATGCTGCCGTCGCGTCGTTGTTGTTTCACTCTCTGAAGAATGATGTCCGCGCCGGGCTTCGCCCAATCCTGTGGATCGATATTTTCAAGGACCACCAGGTAGTTCAGTTCCTGCGCAATTTGCAACGGCATCAATTCGCTGATCGATGATGGTTGCGTGTCCGCCGCATAGGGTGGCCGAAATAAAGTCGTCGCGCGCCCGGTGATTGATTCGAGCAAGAGCTGCGTCGCGTTCAGTTCAAGCCGGACGTGTTCCGGCCAGGCCAGCGCGAGATTCGGGTGATAGTATGTGTGATTACCAATTTCGTGGC
Organism: Chthoniobacterales bacterium; assembly: GCA_035473775.1. Taxonomy (GTDB): domain Bacteria; phylum Verrucomicrobiota; class Verrucomicrobiia; order Chthoniobacterales; family UBA10450; genus AV40. The sequence goes on along the minus strand of DATINV010000086.1, from coordinate 15,297 downwards.
CTTCGTTCACGATTCGCCTGACCAGCCCGGGATATTTTTCCGCGTTGACCCCAACCAGAAAAAATGCCGCCTTCACGTTCGCTGCTTTCAAAACATCCAGAATTTTTGGGGTCCATTCCGGATCGGGCCCGTCATCGAAAGTAATGGCAACCTGATGCTCACCACCCGCTCCTTGATGGTAAAGAGTCGGAAACTCGGGAAACTTGGTGTACTTGGCAGTCAGATAACCGTCGGCATCCACCGCGAGCGTTCGCATTCCATCGGCGCGACTCTCGTCAACCGTCACAATCTCTCCTTCGCCAACATCAGTGATGGTGTCGGTCCCTCGCAAGACTTCGAGTTGATCGCGCGTCTGCTTGTCGAACTTGAAATCACGTGACACGGCCAGAGCATCCCAAATCGCCGGATCTTCGGTCCCCAGGCGATAGAGCGCGAAGCCACCCGCTTTTTGGTCGCGCACCTCGCGGAGTTCGTTCAGGAACGTGACCACATCGAGAAACCAGACTGCGTGTTCCTTATCGCTGTCTTCGAAATAAAAATACGGACTATAACTCGGGCCGGTAACTTCCGCCGTTTCGACATCGGCGTTGTTGGCTCGGCTCATCGCTTCGGGAAAACTAATTAAGTCGGCTTTCTTTTCACCAATCGTCCAATCGTAGCCGTAATTGCCGACCGCAATAATCCATTGCTTGGGGTCGCTGTCTTGCAGCAAGGCATGGAGCCAGCCTTCAAACCACGACCGGGAGCCGAGCGGTCCCGGCGGATCGGTGTCCGACGTTTCATCGTACAACAACGCGATGAATCGATCGATATTGTCGGACAGTTCATCGAAGTCCAAATAATCGAGGTCTTGCCCGGGTTGGACCGTCAGCCACAACTCCTTGTCATCGTCGTGCAGCACATCGGCAAACCGATCGATGAACGAGGTCATGTCTTTTTTGTAAGCGGGATCGAGTTGCTCCCAGTCAATCACCACGCCCTTTGCCTTCGCATCACGCAACGCCGCAACCACTCTTGTAAAAAAATGTTCCTGCCGGTCCGCCGGACCATGCGCGAGATTTTCGATGGCTTCGGGTTGCCAGGCATCGCCGACCAAATTGGTCAGCAACGGCATCAGCGCGATCCCCTTGCTTGCACAAAATTTCGGCAGCCGGCTGTCCGCATCGATTTGAATATCACCGGAACCGTTCACCACCGTCATCCATTCCGGACACAAGTGCGTGATCAGCGCCGCGTGTTCTTCCAGCGAAGTGTAGCTATAGGGGTCGCCATTCGTGTAGTAGGCGAGCCGAACTTCATTCGGTGGCGCTTTCTTGCGAGGTTTCGCCGGAGGCGTGGGAGTGGGCGTCACACCCGCCGATTTCTTTGCCGCTTGCTTTGCCGCGCCGAATTTTTGCCAAAGTAATGACGTCGGCGCGATTTGGCTCGCGGGATTCGCTCTTTGCAGTGATTTGAGCTGTCCCTTCAATTGCCGCAACGAGAACGGGACCTGCATTTTCGGCGCGACAAAAAGGGTCTGGACAAAAAGCACCGTCCCGAGAAATGCCAAAACACCGAGAATGAGCAGGGTGAGGCGTAACCGGGGCCAGCGTCTGCCGGCCGGATCCGAGAAGACGAAGGGAGTGAGTCCGTTTGGAGGGATTTCCTGCATCGAGCCGCCTATTTTCGCTCAGTTAACTAAGAATAAAAGTGTCGTTTCGGAAAATTCCCCGTCTGGAAGCTATCCTTGGACGCTACGAATTCGGCGTTTTCTTCAACTCTTTCCCCAATTGCCGGGCGTTGTCCTGCACGAGAGAGATCTATGCTAAAGCTTGCTGACACACCCTATTTTATCTGCGTCATTTTGTAGGCTACGGACCGCTGCATTTCTCCCGTGACACGGATGGGTGCGCCATTGCGGGTTTGGCCGCTTCCTTCGAATAGGAAACTCATGTCCATTGATTCCTCAGGACAGCTGAGCAAAACATCGACCGGATATCTCCCCGAGAACGTTGCTTTAAACGGACCATGAAACGATGTCACGAGTGCTGGCAATTCAATCGGTTTTGCGTCGCCCGTGACCTGCCACTTAATATTTAAAATCTCGCCACTCTCATCTCGCGCCACCGATTCCAGCGTCGCTCTGCCGGCAACATTCCGGACCTCCACATTGCTGCGCTTTGCGAAGTCCCGGAATGCAAGTGCTCCATTCATTGCCCACGTATCGCCGGGCCGCTTGCGGGTCTTGGTGCCAATAATATCATCGTCCGTCGCCCCGCCTTCGCTGAGATCCGCGACGACCCCGAGCGCTTTTGCACCTTCCGCATCCACAGCTTGCCCATTAATTTGAAAACTTTTCTTTCTGCCCTGAATTGAAGCGACAAGCACCGACCCGGCCTTGGCAAGCTCAGTGCGTCTGCCGTGACGGACCTGCACGAGTTTTTCGACAGTGTCAGAAACTTTGATAGGTCTGCCCGCTGGCTCAACTTCAAGCACCTTCCTCACCCCCGCATATTCAACCGAGAACTCGTCCTTGGTGTGCATGAGAATTTGGCCCTCGGCGTCCGCTTGCATTTCCTCCAAGTCTTTTCCTACAACCGAAAACCTGCAACGATCGCCCGGCTTCACCGGACGGTTCAAACGGATTTCGTAATCCGTTTGGGCAAAGGCGCTAGATGAAATCCCAATCGCCAGGATAAAAATGCCGACCGGCACCTTCATGCACTCGAGATTCCGCGATGAAAGTGCAAAATACACGCAAATTCCCCAACGCTTCCGAGCGCCGTTACAGTGCCCTCGCCAACTGCCGGGCGTTCTCCTGCAAGAACTCCGCGGCCCGTTTCATGTTTTCCTCCGTGCTCATCCCCGGACGCGCATTGGTGTAGATGCCATCGAATAACTCGCGAACTTGTGGATCGTCTGTTGCGCGACCGACGAACGCGAAAACGGGTTTGTGATGCCTGCGCGCAAGTTGAGCCACTCCGGCGGGCGTTTTCCCTTCCAGAGTTTGCCGGTCCAAACTTCCCTCACCTGTGATCACGATATCGGCCGTGCTTACTTTTCGTTCGAGTCCAACAGCTTTGGCTACCTGATCAAACCCCGGCGAAATTTTCGCCGCGCAAAAACTCATCAAACCAAAACCAAGACCGCCAGCGGCGCCGGCGCCGACCTCGTTTCGGTAATCAAAACCGAACTGTTCGGTCACAACATCGGCAAGCCTCGTTAGCGCACGTTCGAATTTTTCGATCTTATCGGGCGTTACGCCCTTTTGCGGACCAAACACTCTGGTCGCGCCATTTTCGCCAAGCAACGGATTCCGAACGTCAACCGCGGCGATAACCATCTTCGGCAACAAATCACTCTCACCTGCCGCTTCGCGACTTCCTCTCCCTAATAGATAGGATCGAGGTGAGGGCAAAATCTTTTGGAGCGAAACAAGATCGACGAGGTTCTCGACCTCTTTGCGATCAGGGTTCAGGAAGCGAAACCCAAGAGCGCGCGCCATTCCAAACCCACCGTCGTTCGTCGCGCTTCCGCCGAGGCCGATGATAATTTCTTCCGCGCCGCGTTTCGTCGCGTCCAACATCATCTCACCAACGCCAAAGGTAGTTGCGATCCCGGGATTTAGTTCGTTAGGCTGCAACCTTCGCATGCCGGCGGCTTCGCTCATCTCCATCACGGCGAGTCTCTGCGGCTCTAGCCGCGCGTAATGCGCTTCAATTTCGCGCCCAATCGGATCGTGCGCCTTGCAGTTCACCTTCAACCCGCCGAGCGCTTCACCGATTACGTCGGCCGTCCCTTCACCACCGTCGGCCATCGGCAAGATGTCGACCTTCGCGTCCGGCAATACTTCATGGAGACCGGTCGCAATTGCTTCACCAACTTCCCGGCCACTCAGCGTCCCTTTGAATTTGTCCGGCGCGATTAAAATGCGCACGGGTTACGACTTTAACTTTCGTTCCAGGATTTCGCCGGCCAACTGCGGGTTCGCTTTACCCTTCGACAATTTCATTACCTGGCCTTTGAGAAAATTCAGTGATGCTGCGTTGCCGGATTTGAAATCCGTCGCCGGCTTCGGGTTTGCCGCGATCACGTCGTCGCAAATTTTCTCGATAGCACGGGTGTCGCTCAATTGCTCAATCCCTTTGTCCTTCACGATTGCTGCCGCGCCTTTGCCACTGGCAAACATCTCCGAAAAAACTTCTTTTCCCTGTTTGCCGCTGATCTGTCCGCTATCGATCAAACTCACTAGCTCATCGAGAGCTTCAGGCGGAATCGGACAATCGTTGATCGTCTTGCCGGCGGTGCTCAGCGCGCTCTGCAAATCGTTCAGAATCCAGTTCGCAACGTTCTTCGGTTTCTTGGAGGCTTTGGCCGCAGTTTCGAAATAGCGGGCAAGATCCACGTCGTCCGCCAAAACGCCGGCGTCGTACGGTGTTACTTGATATTGCTCGACGAATCGTGCGCGCTTTCGCTTCGGCAGCTCTGGAACCCGGGCCCGCGCTTCCGGCAGCAATACTTCGGTTTTGACCGGTACCAGATCGGGGTCCGGAAAATAACGATAATCGTGGGCCGACTCTTTTGTGCGCATAAGAAACGTTTCGCTCGCGACGTCATCCCAACCGCGGGTCTCCTGTTGAAGCTTCTCGCCGCGCTTCAGTGCTTCGACTTGTCGCTCAATCTCAAACGCCAATGCGCGTCGCACACCGCTGATCGAATTCATGTTCTTAATCTCGATTTTCGCGCCAAGTTCGGATTGCGTTTCTGGCCGGACCGAAACATTGCAATCGCAACGCAGCTGCCCTTTTTCCATATCGGCGTCACTAACCTTGCCGTAGATCAGAATTTGTTTGAGCGAAGTCAGGAATGCGAACGCCTCCTCCGGCGAATTAATTCCCGGCTGGGTCACAATTTCCATCAGCGGAGTGCCGGCCCGGTTGAAATCGATGCTGGTATTCGTTTCGAAATGAAAACTTTTCGCGACGTCTTCTTCCAGATGAATCCGAACCAGATGGACTTCCTTGTCCGGCGTCGCGATGTTTTTCTGCGCGTCTTTGGGATAGGCGAGATCGTGCAACGGCACCGCGCCGTTTTCGCAGAGCGGCATATCGTATTGTGAAATCTGATAATTCTTCGGCATGTCCGGATAAAAATAATTTTTTCGGTCGAATTTGCAGATTGGGGAGATGTCGCAATCGAGCATCAACCCAGTGAGCACGGTCATTCGCAACGCTTCGTGATTCATCGCGGGGAGCGCGCCCGGCAATCCGAGACAAATTGGACAGGTGTGCGTATTCGGCGCCGCGCCGAATTCCACCGGACACGCGCAAAACATCTTCGAACGCGTCTTCAACTGGACGTGAACTTCCAGCCCGATCGTAGCGACGTACTTCATTTCCTGAATGAAGATTTAAACACCAATTAACACGAATCGACACGAATCTGGGAACAGCGGCTCTGCTGATCGAGCACTCAACAATTCGTGTTCATTTGTGTCCATTCGTGGTTATTTCTGAATTGCGTAAGTGAGCGCGGCGTTGACGTCGAACTTTTTCAAACGTTCTCGCAACTCCGGATCGTTCGCCGCGTCGATAACGCGGTGATCCTGGATCAACTCCATCAATTGGCCCTGGGCCAGCATTTGGGCAACTTCCTGATCGTTTCGCAAAGCGACGATTTTGGGATGCTCACTCAATTCTTTCGCGCCCGGATATTCCAGAAACCGCTCGGCGTATTGCGGATTGGACGCCACCGTCCCGATCTTCTCGATTAAGTCGTAGGTTTTTGGGGGAATGATGTCCGTCTTCTTCACCATGTTACCGATCACACCCATCTCCACTGAATTTTTCAGGCGCGCGAGCGAGGTGGTTAGAGGCGCTTCGTCTTCGGTATTTTCTGAAAAAATTCGACGCCGGACGTCGACAGCGTGGACAACCGTCGAATCATTTGCCTGTTCGCGAACTTCGGCGTTAGCGACCGATCCAACCGAGCGGATTCCGACGATTATTAGCCAAACCAGAAACAGGCCGAAGAAAGCGCCAAGCACCGCGCCGGTTGATCCGTAAAGCAATCGAATCAGCAGTGAGTCATGTTGATCCGTCCGCCGGAAAAGCGCCGAGCCGGTTCCGCTGACAACAGCGTAAATAATCAACGCGAAAAGTGCGCCGGCCAGGACCGACAAAAGAGAGTCCGGCAATCTGACGAAAATACCAAGAAGCGGTCCAAAAAATTTGCTCGCGAACCAACCGGCGAAATAAGCGGCGACCAAAGCACCAAGCCGAGCAACCTGACGAGGCAGACCGCGACGCCATCCCCGCAGGATCTCAAATAAAACTAAGATGGCCGCGAACGATACGAACACGATCTGCCAAAGCGGCGAACCAGCCGCGGCTTGAACTTGCGACATCATTTTTCCGAAACACTGATCGCCCGCTGACGCAATGCATGATCACACAGGACCAACGCGGCCATCGCTTCCACCATTGGCACTGCTCGGGGCAATACGCAAGGGTCATGCCGGCCCCGAGCGGCAAGTTTTGTTTGTTCGCGCGCCGCCGTCACGGTTTTCTGTTCCCGCGCGATTGTTGCGGTTGGCTTGAAAGCCACTCGAAAGTAAATCTCTTCGCCGTTCGAAATTCCGCCCTGAATTCCGCCGGAAAAATTGGTTGCCGTTCGAACTTTTCCAGCGCGCATTTCAAACGGATCGTTGTGTTCTGAACCGCGCATTCGCGTTGCCGCAAATCCGGAGCCGATTTCGAATCCTTTCGTCGCCGGCAAACTTAACATTCCCTTGGCCAAATCGGCTTCGAGTTTGTCGAAGACCGGTTCGCCCAGGCCGGCCGGTGCGCTTCGAACAACACATTCAATCACTCCGCCTAACGAATTGCCAGCCGCACGAGTTTTCTCGATCAACGAAGTCATTTTCTTCGCTGCTGCTTTGTCCGGACAGCGTACGATGTTGGCGTCGACATCACTCATTCTGACCTTCGATCGGTCGACCTTCGCAGTCAGTTCGTGGATTTGGACAACGTAACCAACGATGTCGATCTTCGGATAAAAAGTCCGCAAAACTTTGCGGGCAATCGCGCCGGCTGCGACACGTCCAATGGTTTCCCGGGCTGAAGCTCGTCCCCCGCCCTGCCAGTTTCGAATTCCGTATTTCGCTTCGTAGGTGAAATCGGCGTGCGACGGACGAAACGTCTTCGCAATCGCGGAGTAATCTTCCGTGCGCGCATCTTTATTGCGCACCAGAATTCCAATGGGAGTGCCGAGTGTTTTGCCTTCAAACACGCCGGAAAGAATCTCACAACGGTCTTCTTCCTTTCGCTGCGTCGTAATTTTGCTTTGACCGGGCCGCCGCCGATCCAGCTCGCGTTGAATATCCGCTTCAGAAACCGCGATCGTTGGCGGACATCCATCGATAACGACACCGATACCGCCGCCATGCGACTCGCCAAACGTCGTTACCCGAAAAAGCTGTCCAAAGCTGTTACCCATTTGAGCCGGGAAAATACACCAACCAGCGAAAAGCGCGAGGGTGGATCGAGCAGTCTCTTGCTCGATGTTATTCTGGGCGGCGAAGCCGCGTGGATTTAACATCGCGCGACGGAGCGCGCGATCCACCTCAGATCGCTTCGAAGGCGAATTGGAGATCGTCGATTAGATCGCGCAAATCTTCGACTCCGACCGACAATCGAACCAGCGAATCGCCCACGCCGAGCTCGTCCCGTTTTTCTTTGGGCACCGAAGCGTGAGTCATCAGCGCTGGATGATTGATTAAACTTTCTACGCCGCCCAAACTTTCGGCCAGCGCGAATAAGTGGGTGTTTTCCAAAAAACGTTTTGTTCCCGCGAGGTCGGTTTTCAAAAGGATTGAGACCATTCCGCCGAAGCCGCGCATTTGGGTCCGCGCGAGATCATGTTGCGGATGCGATTTCAGTCCGGGATACATCACCTTCTCGACTTGTGGTTGCTCCTCCAGCCAGCGCGCCAACTCGAGCGCATTCGCGCAATGGCGCTCCATTCGCAACGCCAGCGTCTTCAGGCTGCGCAAGACAAGGAAGCTGTCGAAGGCGCCGGCGATCGCGCCGACGGAGTTTTGCAAAAACCACATCCGATCGCCAAGTTCTTTGTCGCTAACCACCGCGACGCCGCTGACCAAATCAGAATGTCCGTTCAAGTACTTCGTCGCCGAATGCACCACGATATCGAACCCGGACTCGATCGGCCGCTGAATCCACGGAGTGGCAAACGTATTATCGGCCACGGAAAGAATTTTGTGTTCACGCGCAATCTTCGCGATCGCGTCGAGATCGATGATTTTTAGCAACGGATTGCTCGGGGTTTCGATCCAGACCATTCGCGTGTTGTCTTTAATCGCTTTTTCAAAACGCGAGGCGTCGGTCAGATCAACATAAGTGAATTCAAGACCCGCTGATTGCTTTCGAACCTTGTCGAACAAACGAAACGTGCCCCCGTAAAGGTCGTCGCTGACAACGATGTGCGATCTGCTATCGAGCAGCTCGAGGACGGTGGACATCGCGGCGAGGCCGGACGCAAATGCAAAACCTCGGGTGCCGCTTTCCAAATCGGCAATGCATTTTTCGTAAGCCAGCCTCGTCGGATTAATCGAGCGCGCGTAATCGAAACCTTTGTGCTTGCCGGGACTCTCCTGCACGTAAGTCGACGTCGCATAAATCGGCGTCATCACTGCACCAGTTGTCGGGTCGGGCTCCTGGCCGGCGTGGATCGCGCGGGTAGCAAATTCCTGTTGTCGCTTCATGTAAACCGGACTCTAACCGCGAATAACTGTAGGGGAAGCAGTTTGCTTCCGGGGACGCTGACAGTGTCCCCCACAGAATTTTCTCACTTGGGCATCTTAAGGCGCAGATAGGAGAGCAAATCCGTGCGGGTGATGAGACCGAGGAACTTATCGCCATCCATCACGATGGCGACTCGGCCGCGATCAAACACTTCGAGCAAATCATTGAGCTTCGCCGTCGGCGGCAACGTTTCTAGCTTGTCAGTCATCGCATTCTGGACCGGATCATTGAAGTGGCTCGAGTCACGATGAACTTTCACCAAAATATCGGATTCATCGACGATGCCGACCGCGCGTCCGTTTTGATCGACCACCGGGAGTTGTGAAACATCGGCACCGCGCATTCGCTTGAACGCGGTAAGAAGGGTGTCAGTTGGTCCAACGGTAATGACTTCGCCGGCTTCGTAACGATGGGAAATCAAATCGCTTAGATCCCCCTGCGCCGATCGACGGATAAAGCCCTGCTCGGCCATCCAAAAATCGTTGTACATTTTCGATAAATATTTGTTGCCGGTATCAGGGACCAGGCTGACCACGCGTTTCGGCTTTTCTTGCTCGCGACAATAACGCAACGCGCCCGCCACCAGCGTTCCGGTCGAGGAGCCTCCGAAGATTCCTTCCTTCCGCAAAAGTTCACGGGCGACAGTGAAACTTTCTTCGTCGTCGATCTCGTAGGCATTGGTCACAAGCGATATGTCGAGAATATCGGGGATGAAATCCTCGCCGATACCTTCGACGGCCCAGCTACCGGCCTCCCCGAGAGTGCCGGTCTTCACATATTTATAAAGAACAGAGCCCTTCGGATCGGCCAGGACCATCTCAATTCCGCGTCGCGGTTTCACGCGGTTAAAAAATCGCCCCAACCCGGTTAGGGTTCCGCCGGAACCAACCCCGCACACGATGGCATCGACATCATGACGCATTTGTTCCCAGATCTCCGGACCGGTCGAGCGTTCGTGCGTGAGAGGGTTCGCCGGATTGCCGAACTGATTCACGTAAAACGCGCCCGGAGTTTCCTCGGTCAAACGGGCGGCGACATCCTGATAATATTCCGGATGTCCGCGGGTTACGTCGGAGCGAGTCAGCACGACTTCGGCGCCGAGCGCTTTGACGTGGGAAATTTTTTCCTGCGACATCTTGTCCGGAATCACAAGGACAACTCGATAACCTTTGGCCGCGGCCACCAGAGCCAATCCGAGCCCGGTGTTGCCCGCCGTTGCTTCAATCACCGTCCCACCAGGTTCGAGCTTCCCGTCTTCTTCCGCCGCTTCGATCATCGATAACGCGATCCGGTCCTTGATCGAGCCAGTTGGATTTTGATTTTCCAGCTTCAAGAAGAGGTGACACGGGCCGGTGTCGAACTGGGTAATCTCGACCAACGGCGTCTCGCCGATCATCGAGAGGATGGCGGGCCTTTTCCCCATTGCCGTCGGAGCTGTGGGAACTTCGAGCATTCTTAAAATAATGTGAGTGTTTGGCCGGGATAGTCGATTACGACTTTGTAACTACGAAGGAAATTGTAGCCGACGATGCCGTCGAGCTTCACACCGATGGCGGAACTCAGCATTTCAAAGAAATCGGCAACGACCACGGCCATGTTGTCGATTTTAGCACCGCCGAGCTGGAATGACTGCAACGAACTGGCGAAAAAATCTACGGGCGCGCCGCCGGTTGTTCCCATGCCGCCGGAAGATGTTTTCAAGCCGAGCTGCTTGGCAAGATCCGGCCTGATTGCAGTAGTAGACGTGCCGGTATCAATCGCAAACTGAAACGGTCCGCGACCGTTGGCGTGAACGTCGACCAAAATCAGCGGCTTTGCCGGATTGGCGAAACGAATTGGGGTTTCGGTTTGCGCGCCACGCGTAACACTTTCGACCCGCTTCGGATCTTCAAAGCACAGTTCACAGGCATGATAATCAATCGTGACCCGAAAATGTTTCAGGAAGTTGTAACCGAGATCGCCATCGATTCGCGCGCCAATCGCTTTGGTGATGTGACCTAGATCGACCACACCGACATCGACGTCACCCAGCTTCGTTTCGCCAACCGCAAGTGAATCGACTTTGGCCAATGAAACCGAAACTTTTCCGCCCGCGCTCTGACCGTCCTTCGATCCAACAATCTTTACTTCGAGCTTTTCCGCCAATTCGCTGGAGAGCAATGAGGTGCCGGCGCCGGTATCGAGGATGAAATCAAATGGACCCTGATCGTTTACCTGGACCGGAAGCAGAATGAGCGGCTGCGCGCCACCCGCGAGACGGAACTTAGTTTTCGAGCGCTTGAACGAGGTCGTCGCGGTCGTCATTCGGGCAACTTCGGTTCGCCCTTATGTGACCACTCGTTTTTGCTGTCCTCGAGAAATTGCTGGAGCGCATCGAACCGAACTTCGCCGTAGTTCAAGGCGTAACGAAGATCGCCTTCTTTATAAACCCACGTCGTCGGAATCCAGGAAACGGGCATATCAGCGAATCGTTTGATCTTGTTATCGCCGCGGCGCGGACCGGGATCAGCCAGAATGGTAACGTTCGGTTGGCCGGCAATTTGAAATCGTTGCAACATTGAGGCGCCGTCACCGCCGTCGTTCCAAACCGACACAAAATAAAAATGCACCTGCGGATTAGCTTTCACCATTTTCAACCAACCGCCGCTTTTAAGTTCGGCCTGGCAATTGGAGCACCATGGCGCCCAGAGATGAACAACCGACAGGTCAGGCGATTTGATCGCTTCCCGAACCTTTTGCTCGGCCGGTTTGGGCACGAGCGCCCGATCCAGATCGTCCTGGGCGCGAGCAAGAGCACCCGCCGCCGCAATTGCGGCGACAACGGCTGAGAGGCGTAAGATCAACATCGAATCAAATATGGAGAGAAACGGGGGCTGCTCAAGAACGGTAGGGCTACGCTCTGCGGAGCCGGCTCGACGGAGTCTCGCCCTACCACGCATTTGACCACGTGGCGTAACTTCGCTAGTGTGGCGCTCCGTTTTCGCGGACTTTCGGTCCCGCCGAGGCGGGACAGCGTAAAGGCCCTAAGGAGCCTTATTTATATATATGGTGCAAATGCAGGATGTGATGTCGAAGCCGATGCCGGATTTCCGGGAGGGCTCGATTGTCAAAGGACGAATTTTGGAAGTAAGACCGCGCGAGGTGCTGGTCGATATCGGTTACAAATCCGAAGGCGTTATTTCATTGTCGGAATTTGAGGACGTCGAAAATCTCGAAGTAGGTGACGAAGTCGACGTATTGCTCGAGCGCCTCGAGAACGACGAAGGCATGGTCGTGCTCTCGAAAGAGAAGGCGGCCTATCGCCAAAACTGGAACAAGATCGCAAGCGTTTTCCAGGAAGACGGCCTGATCAAAGGCAAAGTGAAGTCGGTGGTCAAAGGCGGACTGATGGTGAACATCGGCGTCGAAGCATTTTTGCCGGCGTCGCAAATTGATATTGTTCCGCCGAAAGATTTACAACAGTTCGTCGGCAACACTTACGATTTCAAAATCGTCAAAATCAACGACGATCGCCGCAATGTAGTGCTGAGCCGGCGCGAGTTGATCGAACAGGAGCGCAGCGAAAAACGTCAGCAATTCATGGACAGCGTGAAAGTTGGCGATCACGTCAACGGCACGGTGAAAAATCTGACCGATTTCGGAGCGTTCATTGACCTCGATGGCATGGATGGGTTGCTTCACATCACCGACATGAGCTGGGGCCGGCTCGGACACCCGAGCGAACTGGTGAAAGTTGGTCAACAACTCGAAGTCCAGGTTCTCGACATTAATAAAGAGAAGGAACGCGTTTCACTGGGCCTGAAACAGCTTCAGAAAAATCCGTGGGACCAGATCGAAGAGCGCTTCCCCGCCGGTCAACGCGTCAAAGGCAAGATCACAAATCTGGTTCCTTACGGCGCGTTCGTGGAATTGGAGGAAGGGGTCGAAGGTCTCATTCACGTTTCCGAACTTTCTTGGACGAAACGAATCATGCGGCCGTCGGATATTTTGACGGTTGGCCAGGAAGTCGAAGCAGTCGTGCTCGGCGTGAACAAGGAAGAGCAGAAGATTTCACTGGGTCTGCGACAACTCGAACCGAATCCGTGGGATGAGATCGAGAAGAAATTCACCATCGGCAGCCGAGTGAAAGGAACCATCCGCAACATGACCGCCTATGGTGCGTTCGTAGAGCTGGAAGAAGGAATCGACGGAATGATCCACGTTTCCGACTTGAGCTGGACCCGAAAAATCAATCACCCGAGCGAGATGTTTAAGAAGGCCGACGAAGTAGAAGCCGAAGTCATCGACATCGACAAAACCAATCAGCGGATAAGTCTCGGTATCAAACAACTCAGCGACGATCCGTGGAAGATTATCGATCAGAAATACAAGATCGGCGATTTGGTGAAGGGCAAAGTGAGCAAGCTCGCCAGCTTCGGCGCGTTCGTGGAATTGCAGGACGACATTGATGGCCTGGTGCACATCTCGCAGTTGAGCGAGGACCACGTCGCGAAAGTGAAAGACGTTCTCAAAATCGGACAGGAAGTCGAAGCCCGCGTCATCAAAGTCGACAAGGTCGAGCGCCGCATCGGTTTGTCGATCAAAGCGGCAAACTACACCGAGGAGCAGTTGCGCAAGGAAGCCGAAACTTTCGATACGTTGCGCCCCGGCGAAGACATGGTCGGGTTGGAGAAAGCCTTCGCTGCCGCCGAGCAGGAAGAATATCGGCCAGGCGAAGCGAAGAAGGCTGCAACCGCTGAAAAAGAAGCGAAGCCGGCCAAGGAGCCTAAAGAGGCCAAGCCGAAGAAGTCGAAAAAATAGCAGCGGTCTGAAGCACACGCGCTTGTGGGTTCACGCGCGATTCTGTTGAATCGATGCAGATGAACTGGCGCCTGCTGACAATCATCAATGCGGCAATCGCATTGATCACCGTTAGCGCGGTGATTTTTGGTCTCACTCGCATGCGCACTCCGCGCCCGCGCAATGCGCGAAGGCAGACCACCACAGCTCAGTCTGGTCCCGAAGAAGCCAAGTTCGACGATCAAACCGCCCGAAATCGCATTGAAGCCCTCACCGATCTGTCGAATGCGCGGGTCGATGACTTGGGTTCTGTGCCGGCTGCCGAACTAACTCACCTCATGGGCCGCGCGACGCCCGAGCAGTTGGCGGCACTCGCCTTTAAATTCAATGACGCGCCAACCGACGCCCGAACTTTCGGCGGAATGGGAGTTTTTTTTCAAGCCTGGACCGAACTCGACCCGAAAGCGGCGCTGAACGGAGCGTTTCAACTCAAGGATGTCACGATGCGAAAGTTGGCCGCGACTGCGGTAGTGAATTCGACATCACCGTCGGGTGCTCCCGAATTAATCGCTGCACTTACTGAGCACCCGGACAAAGATCTCATTGCGGAGTGCAAAAACACATTTCTGGATCCGCTCATTGCCGGGTGGTCGCAACTCGATCCCGAAGCGGCATCAAAATTCATGGATCAGTTGGGAAACACCAGAAGCAGTCTTAATTCAACTGCGCGAGAGAATATCGCTTACAACTGGGGAACGCTCGATCCGTCGGCAGCGCTGGAATGGGTCCATCAACAGGGCGACAAAGAATACGTCGATAGCAGCGCTTTGACTGACAGTGTCATCCGAGGCTGGTGTGCCAAGGATATCGGAGCCGCATCGGATTATGTGGTCCAGCACCTTAGTGATGACGAGGTGTCGAGAACGACTGCCGCTTCGGTTGCCGAAGCAATGTTCTCACACGGTCCCGAAGACGCCATCAACTGGATCGGCCGATTGCCTACGGGCGACGCGCGTGGCGCCGCTGAATTTAGAGTTGCGAAGACATGGGCTGAAAAAGATCCGTCGTCCGCGGCAAAATGGGAGGGCACGCTTCCTGAAGACGAACAGGAAAGCGTAGCAGGTGCTATCGCGAGAGCGTGGGTCGACAATAATTGGTCGGAAGCATCGAACTGGATACGAACTCTAACCGGCGGCGCATATGATAGTGCTGCTCAGGCCGCGATAGATCGTGTCGATACGACGCCACAGGAGGCCCTTTCATTCGGTCTTCAGATTAAAAATGATTCAACCCGTAGCTATGAGATTCAGCAGGTCATTCGTCAATGGAGCTTGAAAGAACCACAAGCGGCCGAAGGCTGGGTGAAACGCAGCTCGTTGTCTCCTGAGGAGCAGGAGCAACTATTGAACATAATTTCCGAAATGCACAACACTGCTGCACCGGAGGCGACGGCCGAGCGCGTGATTATCGATCGATAAGTGACTATGGACTCGCTGACACCGGCGGCGACGAAAATGTCTCAACTTATTTCGTCGAGTGCTTCCGCGACGGCGTGTTGTAGAGTTCGCGGACCGTGTCCCCCAAGGTCGACGTCGACCTTTTCGAGCCGCCGAATTAGATCCAGAACCTCGCGCCGCGCCACCGGACCACCTGCGGCCGTGCAAAAGTGGGTGCGGCAACCGAATGGACGATTGTGGTAGATCAAACAGTCGCTCGA
>DATINV010000085.1:0-11855 GCA_035473775.1 Chthoniobacterales bacterium | reverse complement strand
TCGATCTTCGTTCAAGCGAAGCCGCGGTTTTGAAGTTTCTGGAATCGCGGCTGGCAAAGAAAGCGGCGTAGCGATATTACCGGCCGCCATTACTCGTCGTTGCGGTCGATTTCGGCTTCGCGCTTTTCCGAACGGTGATGGTTGCTTCGCTAGGAGTCGGCGATTTCTCGGGATATCTTTTGGTAGTGGGATAAACCAAACGCCAAGGCTGGCTTTTGATTGTTTCGCTGAACTCGGAGAGATTTTTCCCGACCGGCTCGAGCTCGCGCATGGTGGCTTTCAGTTTCTCGGACGTGTCCCGAAAATTTTGAAGCGTTATCTGGATATTATTGTTCTCAGTCAGGCCGCCGCTGATTTTTTCGATGTTGTTAAGTGAATGCGACAACGCGCTGTCGGGCGCGGTGAGATCGGACATGTGTTCGCCAAACAACTTCACTTGCACAAGAGCCTGACTGAGTTCGGAGTTTTCGTCCGTGAGATGATTGATGTTGTCGGCGGTCTCCTGAAGGCCCTTCATCGTAGTGGCGGCTTCGGCAGCCACCGGCTTTATCACTTCCAACATTTTTGAAGCCGCTTCACTGAAGTCCGGCGTGCGTTCGCCGGCAAAAGTCTCACCATCGCGCGCGCGTCCGGAGCTGTCCGTTCCCTGAGTGATGTCGATGGCCATATCGCCCAGGAGTCCCAGCTGCATCAACCGTGTCTTAGCATCGCGATAGACGACCGCGTTACGATCGACCTGAACATCAATGCGCGCTTCATACTTTGGTTTGTTGGTGTTCTCCGGCGTGGCGCCTGGCTCCGGCAGATGAAAGGCAGCCGCCGCTTCAGCGGCCCGCCGCTCCTCTTCCCTGGAAACCGGAGAGTAAAGTTTTTGGACCTGTCCAATCTTGCGACCGGCCAACATAACCGGCGCGCCCTGCTTAATGCCGGCGGCATTGTCGACGTAGATTTTGTAAGTGACGAGGGGTCGGAACAATCCGGGCGCGCCGAGCAAGACCAAAACGAAGACCAGCACGGCAACCGTGCCGACGACTAGCAAGCCGGTCATGATTTCATTTTTTTGCAATTGCATCTTGGCTTCCTTCCAGAATGGGACCTTCGGTGCTTCCGCTCAAGAACTGAGCGACCACTGGATTCTGCGAATTTTTAAATGTCTCAGGATCGGCGTCTTCAATAATTTTCCCTTGATACAACATAGCCATTCGTGTGCCGACGCGAAAGGCGCTCGACATCTCATGAGTCACGACGATGGATGTGACCTTGGCGTTATCGGTCAGGCTGATGATCAATTCGTCGATCACGGAAGCGATCACTGGGTCGAGCCCGGCCGTCGGTTCATCGAACAGAACTAACTCCGGTTCCATCGTCAGCGCGCGCGCGAGGCTGACCCGCTTTTTCATGCCGCCGCTCAGTTCTGACGGGGTTAAGTCCCTGGCGTCCTTCATTCCCACCAGGTCCAGCTTTTGGTCCACGATTTTGTCGATTTCCTTGCGCGATTTGGTGGTCAATTCTTCCAGGGGCAGGGCGACGTTATCGCGCACATTGCGCGAGCTGAGCAAAGCCGAGTACTGATAAACCATCCCGATATCGTGCCGAACCTGCTGCAATTTACGACGCTTGAGGCGGGTGATTTCGAATTGTTTGAAAAAAACCTCGCCGGTGTGCGGCCGCAAGATTCCGAGAATCAAACGAAGGATCGTGCTCTTGCCGCTTCCGCTCTGCCCCATTATGACCAGACGTTCTTGCGGCTCGACCGTCAGTGATAAATCGTCGAGCACCTTTTTGTCTTCGAACTCCATTGTGACATCGCGTAGTGCGACCATGTGCGAGTTCTGGCTGTTCATGTGGGGAAAAAGTTCGTGTAAACAACATTGTAGAGGGTGTCGACGCCAATCACGACGGTGATGGCCGTTACCACGCTCGAGGTCGTTGCACTGCCAACGCCGGCCGCGCCTCCTTTCACATTCAAGCCGCGATAACAAGCGATGGCGGCTATCAGCACGCCGAAGAGAAAACTTTTCATTACTCCGGTGATCAAGTCGCGGATCAGCAACGAGTCGCGGACGAGATCGATAAAATAAGGGAAAGCGATGCTGAAGTAGGCTTTCGATATCAGACTCGTGGCGAATATCGCCGAAATATTCGAGATCGTTGAGAGACAAGGCATCAGGAAAAACAGGGCCAACATTCGCGGCGCGACCAGAAATCGAAGCGGCCCAATCCCCATTGCTTCGATTGCTTCGACTTCTTCCGACACGGTCATCGTGCCGAGCTCCGCGGTGAAGGCGGCGCCGATCCGCGCGGCCAGCATGATGCCAGTGATCAGAGGACCGAGCTCGCGGGTAAAACCGATCGAGACCAATCCGGGAACGAGCCTCTCGGTTCCGAACCGCTGTAATTGATAACCGGTGAGCAACGCCATTGTTAGTCCGAGGAAAAACGAGACCAAACCCACCAGGGGAACGGAGTCGACGCCCGCTCGCTCCGCGTGGCGGAAGAAACTCGACGCTGTAAACGGCACTCGGCCTTCGCGCACCCGCTCGATCGTCTCCTCAATAGTATTGATGATGAACCAAAAGATGCTTCCTACTTCGCGCAGCAAACCGCCGCCAATGTTGCCAATTTCCTGAAGTGCGATGACCGGGGCAGCGATCAACACTTCCTCGGTCGAATCTTGTTTCTGATCGGGCATGTCGCAGGGAAGTTGCCTCAGGTCACAGGAAGAAAAAGCGTTTTCTTCCCACTGGCGCGGCGGGCCAGGGCAGACTAATTGTCGAGGCGTAACCATATGTCGGTGCGAAATCTTGTAGCTTGTGGAGTGTTCGCGTTTGCGGCATTAGCTGGCGCGCAACAATTCGGCAGAATGAGTGCAGCGAAAGAAAGTAAGATCGGATTGGTAGTTCACGGCGGCGCCGGAACCATGGAACGCGGTAAGATGACGCCGGAACATGAACGTGAATATCGCGCCGGAATTGAAAATGCGCTTCGTGCCGGATGGACCATTTTGCAACACGGCGGCTCCGCGCTGGACGCATCTGAAGCGGCGGTCCGAAGTTTCGAAGACGATCCGCTATTTAACGCCGGCAAAGGTTCTGTTTTCAATTCCGCAGGCGTCAACGAAATGGACGCCGCGATCATGGATGGAAAAACCTTACGGGCCGGCGCTGTTGCGAATATCGAGCACGTCAAAAATCCAATCAGTCTTGCGCGTCTGGTGATGGAAAGATCGCCCCACGTGATGATGGCAGGAGCGGGCGCCGAGGCATTCGCCAAGGAACACGGAATCGAACTAGTCGATGGAAAATATTTTTTCACCCAACCACGCTGGGATGAGTTGCAAAGGGACAAAGCAAAGGAGAAGGGCGCGTCTGGTGATAAGCAATTTATTACCAGTCCGGGAACGGTCGGCGCGGTCGCGCTGGATCGACATGGGAATTTGGCGGCCGCCACTTCGACCGGCGGCAAATCGAATAAACTTCCCGGCCGCATTGGCGATAGTCCGATAATCGGCGCCGGCACTTACGCGAACAACGCGACTTGTGCCGTGTCCGGCACCGGTGATGGCGAATTTTTCATCATGGCCACTGCCGCCCACGATGTCTCAGCGATAATGGAATATCGTCGCAAGACATTGCAGGAAGCTTCCATTGCCGTCATCGATAAGATCGGCAAACTCGGCGGTAGAGGTGGCATGATCGGCATCGACAGAGGCGGCAACATCACTTTGCCCTTTAACACTTCCGGCATGTATCGCGGATATGTCGATCAAGACGGCAAATTTGTAACCGAGATCTATCGGTGACAATGACGAATGACAAAGGTCTAATGACCAAGGAATGACGAAATCCGAATGACGAAACAAGCAGTACGGCTCATTTCGTCGTTTGGTCATTCGTGCTTAGTTCGTCATTCGTCATTCGTGCTTAGTCATTTTTCCCCTTAACGGCATGCTGCCCCCGTTCTCCGTCGCCATTCCCTGTTACAACGAAGCCGCGCGCATCGGCGGTACCGTTCGTTCGACGATCGATTATTTGTCGGTCGAAAGCCCGGATGCGGAATTGATCGTGGTCAACGACGGCTCGACCGATGCAACGCCGACGATTGTCCGCGAAGCATTGGCCGGCGCAAAAATTCAAACGCGTTTGATCGAAAATTCTCCGAACCGTGGAAAAGGCGCCGCGGTGAGAAGCGGATTGCTGGTGGCGTCGAAGCCGATCGGATTGTTTTTTGACGCCGATCTGTCAACGCCGTTGACCGAAATCCCAAAACTGATCGAGCCGATCGCGAATGGAGATGTTGATGTTGCTTTCGGTTCGAGAGCGTTGGACCGCAAACTGATTGGCCTGCATCAGCCGTGGCGGCGCGAACAAGCCGGCCGCGTCTTTAACTTGATCGTGCGGCTGGCGACCGGAATGCCGTTTTGGGACACCCAATGCGGATTCAAAGCATTCCGTCTCGATGTTTGCCGCCCGATTTTGGAAAACGTGCAAACCGTTGGATTTGCTTTCGATGTTGAACTGCTTTTTCGGGCCTATCGCGCCGGCTTGCGCCTGCGCGAAATTCCGGTGCGCTGGAACCATGCCGAGGGCAGCAAGGTCCGCGTCGTTCACGATAGTTTGCGAATGTTGCGCGAAGTCATCGCGTTGCGGAGTAGTCGCTAGGGCGACGCTCTGCTGAGCCGGAGAAATAGCTCGATTCACGGGTCGACAGAGTCTCGCTACCGGTTGGCTTTAAATTCCGTCATTCTCAATTAAGTTATTGGTTCGATATTTTCCAATTCTCCTGGTGAAGCCTTTTCAATTTCATCCCGCAGTCGCACACTGGTTCGAACGAACCTTCGGATCGCCCACCGAACCACAAACGCGCGGATGGCCGGAAATTCAATCAGGCCGGCACGTCCTGATTTCCGCTCCGACCGGTTCGGGCAAAACGCTGGCTGCATTTTTGGCATCGCTCGATCAACTGTTCCGGGAAGGCGCCGCTGGCGAGTTGCCAAACGAAACGCAAATCGTCTACGTCTCGCCGCTCAAGGCTCTCAGTAACGACATTCGTAAGAACCTGCAAGAACCGCTCGCCGGGATTCGTGAGTTACTGAAACAGGAAGGCCACGACGTAGATGTTCGCGCGGAAGTGCGCACTGGGGACACGACGGCGGCCCAGCGCCAGGCGTTGATCAAAAGGCCGCCCCACATTCTGGTGACTACGCCGGAATCGCTTTATCTGCTGCTCACGTCCGACTCCGGCCGAAAGATGTTGAAGTCGGTTCGCACGGTGATTCTCGATGAAATTCACGCCGTCGTGGACGATCGCCGCGGGGCGCATCTCGCTCTCAGCATCGAGCGTTTGGTGGCGCTGACCGGAAAGCCGCTCCAACGGATTGGACTCTCCGCAACTCAGAAACCGATCGAGGAAGTCGCGCGTTTCCTGGTTGGAACGCGCAATGTCGATTCAAAAGGCAGTCCAGACTGCGCGATTGTAAACATCGGACATAAACGCGAACTGGATCTCGCGATTGAAATTCCGAAGTCTCCGCTCGAAGCGGTAATGTCGAATGACGTTTGGGAAGAAGTTTACTCCCGGCTGGGGGAGTTGATCCAAGAACACCGGACCACCCTCGTTTTTGTAAACACCCGGCGCATGGCTGAGCGCGTGACGCATCATTTGAGCGAATTTCTCGGAGCTGACGCGGTGACGTCGCATCACGGAAGTCTCTCCGCGAAATTGCGGCTCGATGCTGAAGACCGATTGAAGCGCGGCGAATTGAAAGCGCTCGTTGCGACCGCTTCACTGGAGCTCGGCATCGACATCGGGTCGGTTGATCTGGTTTGTCAGCTCGCAACCACCCGATCGATTGCAACTTTGCTTCAACGAGTCGGCCGCGCCGAGCATAAGCGCGGCGGATTACCGAAGGGCCGCATCTTTCCGTTAAGTCGCGATGAGTTGGTCGAGTGCGCGGCATTATTACGATCAGTCCGCCGCGGCGCATTGGATCGATTACTGATTCCGGAGAAGCCGCTCGACGTTCTCGCCCAACAGATTGTCGCGGCCAGCTCCACTGACGATTGGGATGAGAACGACCTTTTCGATCTCGCTCGCAACGCCTGGCCATATCGGAATCTCTCTCGGGAGGAGTTTGAATCGGTCTTGAAGATGTTAGCGGAAGGTTTCAGCACCAAGCGCGGACGTCGGTCAGCGCTGATTTATCACGATGGAGTAAATCATCGAGTCCGCGGCCGTCGGGGCGCGCGCTTGACCGCGCTCACTTCAGGCGGCGCAATTCCGGACAACGCCGATTATCGCGTCATTCTCGAACCGTCCGAAACTTTTGTTGGAACTGTGAACGAAGATTTCGCGGTCGAAAGCCTGGCCGGCGATATTTTCCAGCTTGGCAACGCATCATGGCGGATTATTCGCGTAAACTCGGGCGTAGTTCGAGTGGAGGATGCGAAAGGCCAGCCTCCGGGAATCCCGTTCTGGCTCGGTGAAGCGCCGGCGCGGACCACTGAGCTCTCAGACGCCGTTTCGAATCTGCGGATCGAAACCGAGAAAATGCTGGCCGACGGCAAGGACGTTGCGGCCTGGCTGGTCGACGAACTGAAATTACCGGCCGAAGGCGCCCAACAGATGGCCGATTATTTCGCTGACACTTACCGGACGCTCGGCGCCATTCCTTCGCAACAAACGCTCGTCATGGAACGGTTCTTTGATGAATCGGGCGGAATGCAGCTCGTCCTGCATTCGCCATTTGGTAATCGAGTTAATCGCGCGTGGGGCCTCGCGCTCCGGAAACGGTTTTGTCGATCGTTCAATTTCGAATTGCAGGCGGCCGCCACCGATGACTCGATCGTGATCTCGCTCGGGACGCAACATTCCTTCCCGCTCGAAGAAGTTTTTCATTATCTGAATTCAAAGACCGTTCGCGATCTTCTTGTCCAGGCTTTGCTGGACGCGCCCATGTTCACGATTCGCTGGCGCTGGAACGCGACACGGTCGTTGGCGGTCCCTCGATTTCGGGGTGGATCTAAATTGGCCGCGCCGCTGCAACGAATGGAATCGGAAAACCTGCTCGCGGCAGTTTTTCCAGATCAGCTTGCCTGCCTCGAACACATCGTAGGCGATCGTGAGATTCCCAACCATCCCCTGGTCAAACAAACGATCGACGATTGTCTGACCGAAGCGATGGACATCGACGGACTGGAAGAAGTGTTGCGCAAAATCGAGAACAAGGAGATTCGCTGCATCGCTCGCGATTTGCCGGAGCCGTCGCCACTCGCTTCCGAAATTTTAAACGCGCGGCCTTACGCATTTCTCGACAACGCACCGCTAGAAGAGCGCCGAACGCAAGCGGTTTACACCCGGCGCGCTTCGGAGAGAAATAACGGCGACGGCCTCGGGCTTCTCGATGCGGCCGCAATCGAGAAAGTCGAAACGGAAGCGTGGCCGCAGGCGACAAACGCTGACGAACTGCACGATGCGCTAATGCTTCTCGCAGTGATGACCCATGATGAAGTGCAACGAACTGTTCAGCCTGAATCAAATGGCTCGAGTGCAGATCAATTGTTGAATGAGCTGGTCGACTCGAAACGCGCGACGCGCCTTCGCGTTAGAGGCAGAGAATTTTGGATTACGGCCGAGCGTTTGCCGCTGCTGAAGGCGGTTTACGAGAGGCTGGACGTCGACCCAGCCGTAACGCCGCCGGAGTCGACTCAAAAACAGACTTGGGAACGATCGATCGCGATTCGCGAATTGTTGCGAGGTCGAATGGAAGTTTCAGGACCCATAACAGCCAATCGATTGCAGGATATTCTCGGACTATCCGAATCGGACATTGATGTTGGTCTGCTTGGGTTAGAGAGCGAAGGCTTTGTTCTTCGCGGCAAGTTTCATCCCAGCGTCACGGAACAGGAATGGTGCGATCGCCGTCTGCTCGCGCGAATTCATCGACTTACGATCGATCGCCTCCGCGCGGAAATTCAGCCGGTTTCGGCCCAGGATTTTTACCGGTTCTTGTTTGCATGGCAACGCGTTGATGCCGAACATCGGGTCGAAGGCCAGGAAGGGTTGCAGTCGGTTCTGGAACAACTCGACGGCTGCGAACTGCCGCTCGCTTCCTGGGAATCTGCCGTCCTCAGTGTGCGGGTTAGTGATTACGATCCGGAATGGCTGGATCGGCTTTGTTTTTCCGGTCGCGTTGGTTGGGCGCGTTTAAGTTCGCCGCAACAACTGAGCGCGTCCCGCGGCCGCGGGACGCCGTTGCGAACCAGTCCAATCGCGCTTTATCAACGGGAAAACCTCGCCGACTGGCTTTGGCTCGCTCCGGCGAAATCACCGGTTGAATTGTCTTCGACTGCTCAAACCATTCGCGACACGCTGGCGGAAGACGGTGCGGTGTTTTTCACCGAGCTGGTAAAGCGCTCTGGTCTGTTGCCGTCTCAAGTTGAAGAAGCGCTTGCGGAATTGGCTGCCCTCGGCTTCGTCACCTCGGACAGTTTCGATGGCCTGCGCGCGCTGCTCGTTCCGTCGAACAAGCGCCCGACTTTAGGACGGAATGAAGGCAAGCGACGACGCAAAACGAACCTGGCCAGCATCGAATTCGCCGGACGCTGGTCTTTGATTCGAAAACAAATCGACGGGGAAACGAACGGCGCCCATACCGCTGAACGCGATGCCGCTCTGGAGAAATTCGCGCGGGTTTTGTTGCGCCGCTACGGCGTGGTATTTCGTCGATTGCTTGAGCGTGAAAGTTTGGCGGCGAGTTGGTACGAGCTGGGCCGGATTTATCGCCGATTGGAAGCGCGCGGCGAAATTCGCGGCGGCTATTTCATCGCCGGCGTTAGCGGCGAGCAGTTTGCGTTGCCGGAAGCGATCGGCTTGCTGCGTTCAGTGCGAAAAGCCGACCCGAGTTACCAATTGATTACGCTCAGCGCGGCCGATCCATTGAATTTGCAAGGAATTCTGACACCCGGCCCACGGGTCGCCGCGTTCACCACGAATCGCGTTCTGTTTTGCAACGGTCTGCCGGTCGGCGCTCTGGAAGGCCGCGAAGTTCACCGCCTTTCTGAGAATTCCGTTTCGGACGCCGACATGGAAGCCGCGCTGCGGGTCGGCAAACTGCGGCCATCGCTGCGGCCGTACTATAAGTGATGGTGGGGCGATGCTCCGCGGAGCCGCCAACGGCTCGACAGAGTACGCTCCCGCTAGTTTATCAAGAGTGTGCCCGCTTGTAGATTTCCGCAGAGCGGAATGATTCTCGCCCTACCGAATCAGGCGAAAGAAATTATTTCTTAACGATCTCGGCGTTCTCGAGCATCGCGATTCCGCCGCGCTCGACGAATTTGCCTTTCAGGGTGATCGTTTTGCCGCACGACTCAGCTAGTTCATCGTTCATCGGTTTGTGTTCGCCGACAACGATGTAGGCCTTGCCGTTTTCAACAATCCCGACCGGCCCACCGTTCTTGATGCATTTCGAACCGCAAGACTGTCCGTGGCTATCGCCCATCGCGTTGTGATCGACGTAGCACATCATGTCGACAACTTCCCCGGTGACAGTTTTTTCGGCCGCGGCATCGGCTTTGCCGTGTTCGTCGTGAGCAAGCGCCAGCGGTGCGATCGCAAATGAAGCAATGACGATAACGGAGAAAACGGTTCTGAAAGCTTTGAATCGGGTTGAGTTAAACATGGGTCTATTTTCGGCTTTTCTTGCCTTCGATCAAATCCGCGAATTGGGAAAAGAAATAGGAGGCGTCGTGCGGGCCGGGCGCGGCCTCAGGGTGATATTGCACGCTGAAGATGGGAAGCTCCGTGTGTCGCATTCCTTCGACCGTGTTGTCGTTCAAGTTGATGTGACTGACCTCGACATTCTTCGGCAACGATTCCGGATCGACCGCGAATCCGTGGTTCTGCGCGGTGATCGCGACCCTGCCGCTTTTCAGATCTTTCACCGGCTGATTCGCGCCCCGATGACCGAATTTGAGTTTGAAAGTCGATCCGCCGAAAGCAAACCCGAGGATCTGATGCCCCAGACAAATTCCAAAGATCGGTTTCTTGCCCATGAGAGCCCGGACGGTTTTATGAGCGTACGGTAACGCGGATGGATCGCCCGGCCCATTCGATAAAAATATTCCGTCGGGATTTTGCTCGAGCGCCTGTTCAGCGGTGGTGGATGCCGGAACAACCGTGACGCCGAATCCTTTCTGCCGCAGCAATCGCAAAATATTTTGTTTGATCCCGTAATCGTAGGCCACAACTCGAAACCGGATCGGCGGCAATTTGGGTTTGTTGTCGCCGTTGCCGTTTTGAATCGACCACGGCTGACTCAGGTTATCGTCCGGATCCCACTGATAAACTTCCGGCGTGGAAACTTCTTTCACGTAATCCATTCCGATCACGCCTTGGCCTTCGACCGCGCGTTGCACCACTTGTTCAACCGGCATTTGTTCCGTCGTGAGACACGCTTTCATTGCGCCGCGGGTGCGCAGATGCCGCGTCAGCGCGCGGGTATCGATCCCCTGAATGCCGGGGATAT
Source organism: Chthoniobacterales bacterium (assembly GCA_035473775.1). Classification (GTDB taxonomy): domain Bacteria; phylum Verrucomicrobiota; class Verrucomicrobiia; order Chthoniobacterales; family UBA10450; genus AV40. The sequence continues at coordinate 1,330 of DATINV010000085.1, read as the reverse complement.
CGTATTTTTTCAAATACTCGTCGAGCGACATTTCCGAGCGCCAGTTGCTCGGCGCTTCGCTCAACTCTTCGATCACAAAACCGCGCACGTGCGGTTCGCGGCTTTCCTGATCGAGCGAATTGATCCCGTAATTGCCGATCAACGGATAGGTCATGGTCACGATCTGGCCGCGATAGGAAGGATCGGTCAGAACTTCCTGGTAACCGGTCATCGCGGTGTTGAAGCAGATCTCGCCGACGCGCGTTCCGGTGGCGGCAAATGATTCGCCCTCGAAATATTTTCCGTCTTCTAGGGCGAGTAGCGCTTTCATCAGCTCAAAAACGCCCAACGTTCAACGCTCCGAGCCCAACGCTCAACTAAAAATCTTCTCTGAATTAGACGTTGGATGTTCGAAGTTCAGCGTTCGGCATTTTCTGGAGAAATGAAAAAACCCGCGCCGCTTGCGCAGCACGGGTCTTAAAATTTTACCCCACTGATGCCGTTCAGGTGAATCTCCCGTTCCCTTTTGGTAAAGGGCGGATGACCGTCGCTGCGAAAGCTGACTTCCAATGAAGGCGTGCCATTTCTCGCAACAACCTAGCCTCCTGCATTCATCAACTATCGGTTCGGGGACTTCGCCTTAATCGCGAACATCGCAGGGTAAATTCGAAAGCCGCTGATTGAGAGTTGAGCGGAAAGCACTGGTTTCCTTCCCAACCCTCAACGAGCGGCTCTCAAGTCAAAGAACTATTCGCGCAATTCTGCGCCAAGGTCGCTCCGCAATCGCTCGCGAATCTTCGCGTGCGCCACATTCACTTCCTCGTTGGTCAGTGTGCGACTTCGGTCTCGATATGTCAATCGATATGCGAGCGACTTTTTTCCATCACCAACTTCGCTACCGCTAAACAGATCAAAAAATTCCACTCCTTCCAACAACGGCTCATTTGGGTGAAAAATTACGTTCCATATTTTCTCGTGAGTTAAATCTTCAGAAACGATCATTGCGACGTCGCGTGAAATTGGAGGAAACTTTCCGAGTTCGCGGAAAGTTGCGCGTGAACCCAAGCCGGCGCCTGGGAAATCCAGCGATACTTCGGCAGCGAAAACGCCGCCCGTTGCATCCATATTTGACGCGATGGAATTTGCTAACTGCCCAGCGAGCCCAACCAATTGATTGTGCTCCTTGATTTCTGCAGCCAACGCAAAATTGGCGTTCTGACCACGCTGAAATGATAGATTCGTTCTAGTCAATTCGATCGCACCTTTTAGGTCGAAAAAATCAAGACGACGTTTTTGACTTCGCCAGTGAATGTCGCTGTCAATTCTCCCCCAAAGAAGAAAACCAACGCGC
>DATINV010000084.1:0-4780 GCA_035473775.1 Chthoniobacterales bacterium | reverse complement strand
ACAATAATTCCGCCCTTCTTCACGATTGGATACGATCGTTTCAAGGTTTCGCCGCCAACGCCATCGATCACAACATCGACATCTTTGGCGATATCTTCGAATTTTTGCGTCTTATAATCGATCGCAACGTCGGCTCCGAGTTGCTTCAGAAAATCCTGATTGGCAGTCGAAGCAGTCGCGAAAACCTTCGCGCCCTTAAATTTTGCAATCGGAATCGCGAACATTCCTACGCCACCCGACGCTCCGTTAATCAGGACAGTCTGGCCGGATTGAACGTTCGCCTTATCAACGACCGCCTGCCATGCAGTCAATGCGACACTCGGCGCGCCGGCGGCCTCGACAAAACTAATCGATGTCGGCTTCAAGGCCGCGTCAGTTTCTTTGGCGAGGGCATATTCCGCGTAGCCACCGCCTTTCAAAAAGTCGATGAAAGCGTAAACGGCGTCGCCACTTTGAATTTACTAACCTTGCCGCCAATCTTTTCGACCACGCCGGCAATGTCGTAACCTGGATGCCACGGTAGCTGCGTGCCGGGGGGCTTTGCGTACTTGCCGGAAAGCAATCCTCCATCGAACGAATTCACGCCCGCGGCGAAAACTTTGACCAGTATCTCGTTTTCTTTCGGCATCGGGACCGGTACGTCTTCAAGCTTTAAGACTTCCGGACCGCCGTACTCGTGAGCAACGATCGCTTTCATAGTTTCGGCGTGGGCCGGAATCGCGAAAGCGATTACAGTCGCATTAATCATAAGAGTGAGAGTGATTTTCGTGTTCATTTCTTTTCGTCTGCCACCTTCAAAACAATCTTGCCTCGGGTATGATGGGTCCCAACCTGTTCCTGCGCCTGTCGCGCTTCGCTTAACGGCAGCGTTTGCGTTACAACGACTTTGAGTTTTTTCGCATCGAATAATTTCGTTAGCTCTGGAAGCGATGACCATCCAGCGGCGGCAAGCGGCGGCGCCTGGACGCCGTACTGCAGCGCCTTGGCTGCATCAGTTGGTCCGACGATTGAAACCAGAACGCCGCCTTTTTTCACAACCGCGTAATCTCGATCAAGCGTATCTTTGTTCGCAGCCTCCAACACGACATCGGCATCTTTAACCACGTCTTCAAATTTCTGCTTCGTGTAATCGATGGCCACATCGGCGCCGAGTTGTTTGAGCAAATCCTGATTGGCAGTCGAGGCCGTCGCATAAACTTTTGCGCCGCCCACTTTCGCAATCTGAATGGCGAAGCTTCCTACTCCTCCTGAGCCGCCCTGAATCAACACGGTTTGCCCTGCTCCTAAATGCGCGGTTTCGATCAGCGCGTTCCAGGCCGTCCTCGCAGCGACCGGGACCGCAGCGGCTTGAATGAAATCCAGCGATACCGGTTTCAAGGCAATATTTTTCTCCGCGGCGACTGCATACTCCGCGTAGCCGCCATTGTTGACGTTCCCGTAAACGGCGTCGCCCTTTTTAAACTGCGTCGCACCCGGTCCAGTTTCCTCCACAATGCCCGCGATATCGCGGCCTGGGATCACCGGCAGCGACCGTGTACCAAAGTTCCCGCTGCGCACGTAGGTATCGACAGGATTTACGCCAGCTGCGATGACCCGAACCAGGACTTCGTTTTCTTTCGGTTGTGGACGGGGCGCATCTTCATATTTCAATACTTCAGGTCCGCCGAATTGGTGAGCGACGATCGCCTTCATCATCGCCGGATTGGCTTGCGCCGAGACGAAGTTTAACGCGCCGTTAATGGCTAGGAATACAAAGCCGACGAAAAATTTGCTCTTCATAAGGTGTTGCCTCGCAGGCACTCAATTAAATCCTGTTCACTCTATCGACAACTTTGCAAGCTCATCGCCATGAAAACACGAATCCTTGCCATTAGTGCACTAACTTGCAGCCTGTCGGCTTTTTGCTTCGCGCAGAGCGTCGCCCCTTACAACGAAGGACCGGTTTCGGCGTTATCGATGATCAAAACCAAGTCCGGACTCAGTGATGAGTACTTCAAACAGATCACTGGCACGGTGAAACCCGTTTATGACGAAGCGAAAAAGCAGAAGATCATCCTCGATTACAAAATCCTGGACGGCGAATCTTCCGATGCACACGACTTCAACATTCTCATCATGGTTGAGTATCCGAACATGGCGGCGTTCGACCATCTTCGAGACAAAATGGATCCGCTGCTGACTAAAGCGATGGGTTCGGAAGACCAACGAAAAGAGATGTCGATCAAACGCTTGGACATTCGTGAGATTCTCGGCACCAAAACGATGCGCGAAATCACGCTTAAGTAGAACTTCTCAATTCCTACTTTTTAATTCTTACTTGTTACTCCACGGCAGCGCGTCGAGATCGACGTTGCCGCCGGTAAGAATTATTCCGACGCGCTTCCCCGCAGCGTCGACTTTGCGCTCGGCAATCGCGGCAAAAGGAACGGCGGCCGACGGTTCGATCACGATTTTCATCGTCTCCCAAATCGTGCGCATCGCCGAAATGATTGCGTCTTCACTCACGGTCACGACGTCATCAATGTAGCGCTGAATTATCGGGAACGTCAGCTCGCCAACGTTTGTGCGCAGGCCGTCCGCGATCGTGAACTTCTTCTCGGTCACGACGCGTTTTCCGGCACGAAACGATTGAGCTGTATCGTTCGCATTTTCGGGCTCAGCGGCGATCACTTTGATTTCCGGCCGCATCGATTTTGAGGCGACCGCGATTCCCGAAAGCAAACCGCCCCCGCCGACCGGACACATGACAATGTCGACGCTCACGTCTTCCAGCAATTCAATCGCCGCGGTCCCCTGCCCCGACATTACATCCTCATTTTCAAACGAATGAATCAGCGTCGCGCCTGTCTTCGCGATTACGTTCGTGCACGCCGCTTCGCGCGCGGCGTCGTTCGGCTCGCAAAATATTATGTGCGCCCCAAAACCGTCGACTGCGCGCACTTTCACTTTGGCCGAATTTTTCGGCATCACAATGTGCGCTGGCATTCCCCGAAGCTTGGCCGCACGGGCCAGCGCCGTGCCATGATTTCCGGATGAATGCGTGGCCACTCCCTTCTCGGCGACCGCATCATCGAGGCTGAAGACCGCGTTGGTCGCGCCGCGCGCTTTAAAGGCACCGATCTTTTGCAAGTTTTCGCATTTAAAAAATAATTTCGCGCCGACTGCCTCGTCCAAACGCGAACTGGTCAGGACCGGCGTTCGATGGATGTACTTTCGAATCCGGTGATGGGCGGCGCGAATCCGGTCGAGATCGAGAGACATCTGTGTTTACTGTAAGGCAAAGCTAGCCCTGAGCGAAGTCGAATGGCGCTCCGCTTGCCGGATTAATTTCTGAGGCGAGCGTGCGTAAGAGTAAGAGCACGGGCAAGAGTAGGAGACAAGATGGATCCGTACGCAAAGCGGAACGAGCGCCGAGTCGGGGCGAACCGCCCCAAAATCGATCATTTACCGGCCGACGTCGATCCGCGGAGCCGTAAAGAGCGCCAGCGCGAAAAGCAAGCGGTGGTGGATGAGCGGCGTGCGATCAAAAAAGCGGCGCGTCAGGAATTGAAACGAAAACTACGCGATGAGCTGGAACAATAATCCTAACTCTTCGGCGTGACCTTAGCGCTGCCGAGGAAAGTAGCATTTTCGTCGACCACCAGGCGTGGCGCTTCGATATCGCCCTGCAAGGTGCAGCCGGCCTGAAGTTCACACCGTTCGGTCGCAAAAATGTCGCCATTCACTGTCCCGCGAACCTTGACCGATTTCGATCTGATCTCGCCCTTAATGGAGGCGTGTTCGCCGACAGTTAGAGAACCTGTCGAATCAATAGTTCCTTCAACTTCGCCGTCGATCAGGAGTTCGTTGGCAAACTTAACCGTGCCCTTGATTGAAACTCCTCGCGAAAGGAGGCCGCCGGATGCGGTTGAGGGAGAAGAAGCTCCGTTGGTCCGGTCAGGTGTGGACGGCGGTGTATAAGGCTGAGGTTCGGTTTTGCGAGTTGAGAACATATTCATAAAGAGATTCCTCGAAGGATGGCTGCCGGTAAAGCTAATCTTGTTCCGCGCACCGCCTCAGGCTCGAAATCCTATCAAATTCTGTATTTCCAATGAAAGCCCCGATTTTTCTGGACGAAAACGAAGTCCGAAAGCACCTGCGGATGGCGGATTTGATCCCGGCGATGGAGAAGGCACTGGTCGATTTCTCTGCCGGCAAAGTCATCCAACCGGTCCGGCAGGTGATCCCGGTCGATCCGCCCGGAGGGTTTTACGGAATCATGCCTGCGCTGACTCCGGTAGGTCTGGGCCAAAAAATCGTCACCTTCTATCCACCGAACGCCGCCAAAGGTATTCACACTCACATGGCGCTGATTATTCTGAACGATCCGCAAACTGGCGCGCCGCTCGCGGTGATGGACGGCCGTTTGATAACCGAGATGCGAACGGCGGCTGTTTCCGCCGCGGCCACGAACCTCCTAGCGGCCAAAGATGCGAACGTGCTCGCGATTCTCGGAAGCGGCGTTCAAGCGCGCAGTCATTTAGAAGCGCTGCGGCTGGTTAGAAATTTCGAAGAGATCCGGGTGTGGAGCCAGACCAAACCGCACGCCGATAAATTTGCCAAAGAGATCGGCGCGAAAGTCACGTCGGCGGAAGAAGCAGTGCGCGGCGCCGACGTTGTTGTGACTGTCACAAGCTCAAAGATCCCGGTGCTAAAAGGCGCATGGCTTGAACGCGGCTGTCACGTTAACGCCGTCGGCGCCTGCCGCCACGATTGGCGCGAGCTCGACGATGACGCGATG
>DATINV010000083.1:0-19252 GCA_035473775.1 Chthoniobacterales bacterium | reverse complement strand
CTCGTCATCGCTCATATCTATCTGGCGATATGGGTGCGCGACTACGTCAATCGTAAGTTGTCTGAAATTCCGGGTTACCGGGCGCATGTCCAGGCGGTAACGCTGCATCTTTGGCGCAGCGCGTACCAAATCCATGATATCGATATCAAAAAAACTAGCGGCAAAGTCCCCCGTTCCTTTTTTCTCGGCGCCTCTAGTTGATTTCTCGGTGCAGTGGCACGCCCTCGTTTTCGAGCACGCGGCGGTAGGCAATATCGAAATTCACCGTCCAAAAATGATTCTGGTTAACGGATCGTCCAATGAAACGCGCCAAGTCGAGGTCGACGCGCCTTGGGCCGAGAAGATCAGGCAACTCTACCCCCTCAAGATCAATCGCTTTGCGGTGCACGACGGAGAAATCCATTACCGCGATTTCACGCGTGAGCCGGCAGAGGACATTCCATTCGACCGGGTTGAGGTGGTCGGAACCAATTTCACTAACAGCAAAAAACTTTCGAAGAATTTAATTGCCGATATTCGCATCGAAGGACGGCCGTTACGGGCAGGAGATGCGCGTTCCCAAATCTCACTCGATCCCTACGCGAAAGCGCCAACCTTCGCTTTCAATCTCGAGATAAAAGAATTACCGCTGGTGAAACTCAACGAATTCGCGCAAGCGCATGGTGGTTTCACATTTAAGGAAGGAACTTTCAGGATGGCGATGGAAGCGAACGCCAAAACCGGCGCTTACCAGGGTTACGTTGAGCCCGTGTTTGATCACATGGTAATCTTCAACGAGAAAAGCGCGCAGAATCCGGCGAAATTTATCTGGGAGGGAATTCTGGGAGTGCTAACCGATATCGTGCGCAATCACCCTCAGGACCGGTTCGGAACGAAAGTGCCTTTTTCGGGAACATTCGAAAATCCGCGTCCTGACATTTTCGCGACGGTTTTCAATGCTTTTCGCAACGCGTTCGTCAAAGCGTTCTCGGGTACGCTCGAGAATTGGAAACAAATCCCGAAAGTCGAGCCAGAGAAAAAACAGTAACCAGTCAGATGGCGCGCTACAGATTCAACGTGGCTTTTCGATTTCCCGGCGCTCGATCCGAATGGCGTATTTGTCCGGTTTGATGTCGGTACCATAAATGCGGGCGTAAACCTGGGTGAATTCGGCGCCGAAAATCAGAATTTGGGAGGAATAGTAAACCCAAAGCAACAATGGGGTGCGTCATCCTCCATCCACTCCTGCGCGGTGCGTCTCAACAGTCGAATTCCTGCTTTCGCCGGTGTTGCAATCTTCATTCCAAAGGATTTCGCACGCGATGCTGGAAATCGATTCGCCCAGCTGAAGAAATTGTTTGATCAGAGCAGACAATGCTTGAGCTAAAGCAGCCCAGCCGACAGTAAGAGCTACAACTTAGAATTGCCGGGGCAAGTCCACGGCCCGGCCAAGCATTTTCAAATATTGGCTGCGCGGGATCTCGACCGCGCCGAATTGCTCCAAATGCGGAGTAATCCATTGGGTATCGAGCAAAGTAAATTTCCGCGCTAGCAGGTGCTCGACCAATCCCACTAGGGCGACCTTGGACGCATCACGAACGTGGTGAAACATCGATTCGCCAAAGAATGCGCCGCCCACGGCCACGCCATAGAGCCCGCCCGCGAGTTTATTGTCGGTCCAGGCTTCGACCGAATGCGCGTGACCGAGCTCATACAAATCTTCGTAACTCTGAATAATCTCGTCATTGATCCAGGTGTCTTTGCGTTTCGCGCAACTGCGAATCACCTCGCCGAATGCCTTGTCGACTTTGATCTCGAAAATGTCTTTTCGGAAAAGGCGCCGTAACCCGTGCGGAATGTGAAAATTCTCCAACGGAATGATCGCCCGCGGATCGGGAGAGAACCATGCGATCGAGTCGTCCTCCATGGCCATCGGAAAAACGCCGAGCCGATAGCCTTGCAGCAAAAGCTCAGATTCGATCACACCCAAGCGTAACCAAATCGGGTAGATTTGTAGAGGCGCTTGGACCCAGCGCCTGTTTATTAAATTCGACGCTTGAGAACAATCACCGTTCCAACGCCGATTTGCTTTTGGCACGTTCATTTCTAAAATGAGCGGATGAGGCCCTATTCGATTCTTACCGCGATCGTCTGCATCCTGATCCTCTGCGGTTGCTCGGATCCGCTCGAACGACGAACTGGCGAGGAAGTCGGGTCGCAACTTCAAAAAGGGGTAACTGGCGGCGGCACGATCGGCCCCGAACAACGCGAGCCCGGAGATCCCGCCGGCGAGCACGGCGTGCCCCAAACGCATCCATGAAGAAGCAGAATGTCCTGAGCGAAGTCGAACCGACTACGCCGAAGCATTCGAAGATCTTAATTCTCGACTTCGGCTCGCAGTACACTCAGGTCATCGCCCGTCGGATTCGCGAGCTGCAGGTTTATTCAGAGGTCGTTCCCTTCAATCTTCCCGCCGGCGAGGTAAAAAAACTTCAGCCGAACGGAATCATTCTCTCCGGCGGGCCGGCCAGCGTTTATGACAAGGGCGCTCCCCAGATCGATCCGAAAGTTTTTTCGTTAGGCGTTCCTGTGCTCGGAATCTGTTACGGCCTGATGCAAATGGCCCATCATCTCGGCGGCGAGGTCGTTTTCACCGGACGGCGAGAGTACGGCGCCGGCATGTTGCATATCACCAACGGCTCGCAGTTGTTTGATGGACTCGGAAATCAACTCGACGTCTGGAATAGCCATGGTGACGAAGTGACCTCGTTGCCGAAAGGCTTTGTCGCCGCCGGACGGACCGAGAGTTCGAGCTTCGCCGCCGTCGAAGACCGGCAACGCAAGCTTTACGGATTGCAATTTCATCCTGAAGTAGCCCACACCCCGCGGGGAAAAGAGATCCTGCAGAACTTCGTCTATCACATTTGCCGGTGCCCGATGGATTGGACGATGGGCTCGTTCATCGAGGAAGCTTGCGATCGTGTGCGGCAGCAAGTTGGCCAGGATCAAGTCGTTCTCGGTCTGAGTGGCGGCGTTGACTCATCCGTTGTCGCCGCTCTGTTACACAAAGCCATTGGCGATCAGCTTACCTGCATTTTCGTGAATAACGGTGTGCTCCGCGCGCGTGAGGAAGAAGTGGTCCAGCGCGTGTTCGGCGAAAACTTTCACATCAAACTCAAGTACGTTGACGCTTCGAAACGCTTCCTGAAAAAGCTTCGCGGTGTTATCGAGCCCGAACAAAAGCGAAAAATCATCGGAAATGAATTCATCGCCGTTTTTCAAGAAGCGACCGAGGAGTTGCAGGCCGAAGATCGCAAAAACAAAACCAAGCACCCCGGCTACAAATTTCTGGCCCAGGGAACGCTTTATCCGGACGTGATCGAGAGCGTTTCGATAGCCGGCAATCCATCGCAAGTGATCAAGACCCATCACAATGTCGGCGGGTTGCCCGAGAAAATGCACTTCAAGTTAGTGGAACCAGTCCGCCAGCTGTTTAAGGACGAAGTCCGCCAAGTCGGGCTGCAACTTGGTCTGCCGAAGGAAATCGTTTATCGCCAGCCATTCCCCGGCCCGGGACTCGCGGTCCGGATCCTCGGCGAAGTGACGCCCGAACGATTGTCGATCCTGCGCGAGGCCGACACCATCGTGCAAAGCGAAATGGAAGCAGCCGATTGGTATTACAAAGTCTGGCAGTCCTTCGCCGTGTTACTTCCGATTCAAACCGTCGGCGTGATGGGCGACCAACGGACTTACGAAAACACCGTCGCGCTCCGAATTGTCGAAAGCCAAGACGGCATGACCGCCGATTGGGTTCGTGTTCCCTACGAATTGCTGGCGCGCATTTCATCGCGGATCAGCAACGAAGTCAAAGGCGTCAACCGGGTTTGTTACGATATCTCCAGCAAACCGCCCAGCACCATCGAGTGGGAATAGACCAGAGGTCACAGATCACAAGTCAGCGGTCAGATTTAGATTGCCGATTCTCGATTTTGCATTGCTAATCAGCGGTCGTGAACGCCGAACAAAAGCGGCTGGAGGAAAATAAATCGCCTGACGAGCCCTGGTATTTCTGGGGGCCGTATCTCGCCGAGCGCGCCTGGGGAACGGTGCGCGAGGATTACAGCGCCAACGGCGACGCCTGGAACTATTTTCCGTTCGATCACGCCCGCTCGCGCGCGTATCGCTGGAACGAAGACGGGCTCGGCGGAATTTCGGATCACAGAGGACGGCTTTGCTTCGCCTTCGCCTTTTGGAACGAACGTGATCCGTTCCTAAAAGAGCGTTTGTTCGGCGTCACGCAACCGCAGGGAAATCACGGCGAAGACGTAAAGGAACTTTATTGGTACGTCGACTGCACGCCAACGCACAGTTTTATGCGGATGGTTTACCGCTATCCGCAATCTCGTTTTCCTTACGAAGAATTGATCGGCTTAAGCGCCGCGCGTTCCAAAACGGAAAGCGAATTCGAAATTTGGGACACCGGTGCCTTTGCCGAAAATCGTTTCTTCGATATTGAAATTGAATACGCAAAAGCCGATCCGCACGACATTTTGATTCGAGTTAGCGCGAAGAACTGCGGACCGGAGGCCGCGCCGCTTCACCTCCTGCCGACCATTTGGTTCCGCAACGCCTGGAGTTGGGGACGGAACCAAACAAAGCCAACGCTGCGCAAAACATCTGACCGCAGTCACATTTCCGTGATCACAGCCAGCCATCCGCGGCTCGGCGATTACGACCTGTTCTGCGATTCGGTGGACGATTTGTTCTTTACCGAGAACGAAACCAACGCGGAACGACTTTGGGGAATTTCAAACCAAACGCCGTTTGTGAAGGACTCGATCAACGATCGCCTGGTAAACGGCAAGATCGACGCGGTGAACGCCGAGCAAACCGGGACGAAAGCGTCTGCCCATTACAAGTTCAACATTCCGCCGGGAGAAACGATTTCAGTGCGCCTGCGACTGACGCCGGGCGGGGTCAAGACGAGCACTGAAGCGTTCGCGGACTTCGATGCGACGTTCAAACTACGACGAGCTGAAGGCGACCAGTTTTATAATGAGCTCGCGCCATCCTCGTTGGGGGAAGAGCCGCGCGCGATTCAGCGGCAGGCCTTCTCCGGACTGCTTTGGAACAAACAGTTTTATCATTATATCGTGGAGCAATGGTTGGATGGTGATCCCGGCCAACCGGCACCTCCCCCTGAACGATTGCAAGGACGTAACTCTGGCTGGCGGCACGTTTACAACGAGCGGGTCATGTCTATGCCCGACAAATGGGAATTTCCCTGGTACGCGTCGTGGGACCTCGCGTTTCACTGTATCCCGCTGGCCCTGGTCGACGTCCAATTCGCCAAAACCCAGCTCGATCTCATCGTGCGCGAATGGTATTTGCATCCGAGCGGAAAAATTCCGGCCTACGAATGGAATTTTGATGATGTGAATCCGCCGGTCACCGCTTGGGCGGCGTGGCGCGTTTATCAGATCGAGCGCAAACAAACCGGCAAGGGCGACCGCGCATTTCTCGAGACGATTTTCCACAAGATGCTCATCGCCTTCACCTGGTGGGTAAATCGCAAAGATGCGGAGGGCAATAACATCTTCCAAGGCGGCTTTCTCGGACTCGACAACATCGGCGTGTTCGATCGAAGCGCGCCACTTCCGGACGGAACACACCTTGAGCAAAGTGACGCCACCAGCTGGATGGGAATGTTTTGCCTGAACCTGATGCGAATCGCGATCGAGCTTGCCCTGGAAGATCACGTTTACGAAAACATCGCGACTAAGTTCTTCGAACATTTTCTTGGCATTGCCGCCGCTATGAACAATCTCGGTGGAAGTGGCATCGGACTTTGGAACGAAGAAGACAACTTTTACTATGATGTTCTACGGACGCCGGGCGGACGTTCCTTTCCGCTAAAAGTTAGGTCGGTTGTCGGATTGCTCCCGCTGTTCGCGGTTGAGACGATCCAGTGGCAACTCATTGACGCTTTACCCGGATTTAAATTGCGCCTCGAATGGTATCTGGAACATCGGCCTGACCTCGCGAGTTTGGTTTCGCGCTGGCAGGAACCCGGCATGAAGGAACGCCGATTACTCGCGATCACGCGCGGTCACCGGATGAAATGTTTACTGCGGCGCATGCTTGATCCGAATGAATTCTTGAGCGACTACGGGATTCGTTCCGTCAGCAAGTACCATCAGGACCATCCGTATGTTCTGAATGCCCGCGGTGAAGCCCGAGTCGTCAATTACGAGCCGGCCGAATCGCAGACCGGAATTTTCGGCGGCAACTCCAACTGGCGTGGGCCCGTTTGGTTTCCAATCAACTATTTGCTAATCGAATCGCTTCAGCAATTTCACCATTACTACGGCGACGATTTCAAAGTCGAATGTCCGACCGGCTCCGGCCAGTTCATGCATTTAAGAGACGTCGCGAACGAACTTTCCAATCGGTTGATCAAAATCTGGGCGCGCGATAAAAATGGCGAATGCCCATTCGCGCGCGCATCCGGAAATCTTGTAGCCGGGACCGATGGTCCCGGGCCGGGATCAACGATCCCGGCTACAGCGACGCCGCGTTATCTCTTTCACGAATACTTCCACGCCGACACTGGCGCAGGTTTGGGGGCATCGCACCAGACCGGTTGGACGGCGCTCGTTGCCAAGTTGATCCAGCAACAAGGCGAATTCGGCACAATTGCGAAACAACCATAACCGCGGATTACGCGGATGTTGTAAAGGCGGCTGTGTCAGCCGCATTTAATTTGGAGGGCAACCGCTTCGGTTGCCGATCGATTCGTGGAGCTGCGCTAGCCGCCTAATGGCCCGGCCCGAGCGCGGACTCGACTTTCATTTTCTTTGATGGCTCGGATGACGGTTGTGGTTTGGGGCCGACCCCGTTGGCGATGGCGATGGTTTAGGCTTACCACCGGGAGGCATTGTCGGTGACGGCGATGCAGGTCCGTGGCTCGGGTGACGATGGCGGTTTGGAGATCCTGTCGGCGATGGCGACGCAGGCGGGATACCAGGATGGCGGAATGGATTTCCGCGCAAGGGCGGTATGGTCGCATTGGGTGGTGGGGAACCAATCGGAGCGGAAATTGGTGCCGGGGTTCCACTTGTCGGCGGCGGCGCATTGGGTGGTGGGGAATTGATCGGTGCGGAAATTGGTTGCCCGCCTCCTCCACCCATTGGTGGTGCGCCTCCACCACCAGTCGGCGGTGGCGCGTTGGGCGGCGGGGAACTAATCGGGGCGGAAATTGGCGGTACACCTCCACCGATTGGCGGAGCGCCCCCACCCGTCGGCGGTGGCGCATTGATCGGAGCGGCTACGGGCGCCGATAGTAGAGCGAGCTGGGCATCGGAAGGAAGATTGCCGTTGATGCAAGATGCCCAGGAAAATAAACAGTCGTAACAACAACGCTGATACGCCTGATCACGGCTCTTCGTATGTTTGTCCTGTAGAAATGCGTTTGCGCATTGTCCATAGCAGGTGTCGAAATCGGCTTTGCACTGACCGACGGCCGTCTGCGGAGGAGGCACCGGATCTGCCCCAAGGAGACAATGAGATGCTGCCAAGAACAGTGCGGCGGCACACCAAATACGAACGCTAGAATCAACAAAGTTTCGTCGGTGCATATAATATATAATTTTTGGGGTTGGTGAGTTCGCTTTCACCGGAGTACTGCAGGAATTCCGGCTCGAGGTTACGCGGAGACGGCTTGGCCGGTTGAAGCGTGATTCGTTAAACCGTTGAAGCGCGAAGTCCGCAATGGAGCCCTCCTCAACCACTCAACGCCTCAACCTCTCAACATCTTAGTGATGGCCCTTCGTGGGATGATGGCTGGGCCCAGGGGTCGACTTCGCGCCCGGTTTTGGGGTCGGAGCGACGGTTGGTTTCGGGGTGGGCGTTCGGGTCGACTTGTGTGTCTGTCTCGGTTTCGGCGTGGGCGTTGGGGTTGCCTTTGATTTGGCGAGTAATATTACCGGCGGCTTCGTGGGCGATGGCGTTGGAAAACCGCGAACGGGTCCCAGGATGGGATGGTTCTTGATTGGATTTGTTCCGATGGGCGGCACCGTCGCACCAGGCGGCGGAGATTGGATCGGGGCGGCGATTGGCGGAGCAGTTGCACCGGGTGGTACGGTCGCACCGGGTGGGAGAGTTGCGCGGGGCGGCGGAGTCTCTCCGCGCGCGACGGCGTTGATAGAGTTGTTAAAACAAGTTTGTTCATCAGCGGTACACTGACCTCTACAAACATTGTATGCGTAAGACTGACCTCCCCCTCCATATTTCTTTATGCAATCGGAGCGACAAGCGAAGAAATTGGCCTTGCAAAGATCGATGTACTGCTGCTGAGGACTTCTGTCTTCTGCCCAAAGCAGACAAGTATATGCCGCCAAGGACAGCGCGGTCGCGCACCAAATACGAACGTTAGAGTTTACGAGGTTTTGCTTGTTCATATTCTTCATATTTTGTCTGAGTTTCGTAGCGATGGATCTCGCTCTCACTGATTACTGCAGGAATTCCGGCTCAAAGTTACGCGACTAAGGCCGTCCACTGCCGCAGCATCGGGCTAGAATTAATGAACCTTTGAGCGATGGCTCGTCTGCTGGGCCGGCCTTGCGCTCGGTTTCGGAATAGGGACCGGAGTCGATTTCGGTTTAGGCGTGGAAGTGGGCGCGGTTGACTTCCGTTTCGGCTTGGGCGTCGGGGTCGGGGTTGCCTTTGATTTGGCGAGTAATATTACCGGCGGCTTGGTCGGTGACGGCGTTGGAAAACCGCGAACGGGTCCCAGGATGGGATGGTTCTTGATTGGATTTGTTCCAGTTGGCGGCACCGTCGCACCAGGCGGCGGAGATTGGATCGGGGCGGCGATTGGCGGAACAGTTGCACCGGGTGGGAGAGTCGCATTTGGTGGCGGGGGCTGCCCCGGCGCGCCTGCACCGACGCTGGCCTTCTTAACCAAGTTCACGCAAGCCTTGTAATCGTGCCAACATTGTGACAAACACGAGTCCGCCCAGTCTCCCGAAGTCCCATATTTGTTTCTGCATCCGGCGTCACATTGATTTGCTTCAATATTACAATCTCTTTCAGTAGGTCGCTGGGGCCCGACTGGCTCCGCCCAAATAGCACATAAAAAGCTGGCTGTAATAAGAATGGCTGTAATCCAGACACGGGCAGTCCTCTTAACAAGAGGCTTTAAGTGCGCGGTCTTACAAGGTGGAATGTCGAGGTCAGAGTTATGCTTATTCATATCTTCCTTTTGAATGCTTGGGATTTGAATTTGCGCTCACCAATTACTGCAGGAATTCCCGCCCAAGGTTACGCGGAAAATGGCCTTACCGGGTTGATTCGTTGAAGAGTTGAAGCGCCAATCAGATGCGAAGCTGTAGCGCCGCTCTATGAGCGCCGTGGCCGGATTTCGGCGGTCATAGACCGCCGCTACAAATCAAGCTTTAGGGCTTTGCCGATTTCGGGGCGAGGGAGACGACGATTTTTTCGAAGCGCGCGTCGCCGCGCAGCGGATCGAACATTGGATCAAGGCGGAGCAGCTGAGGAGTGAGCGGCACGCTCTCAACCAGGGCACCACTGTAAGGGATCGAGAGCAGCTTCTGTAAAGCGGCAATCGCGCGGTCGGGCTCTCCGGCCTGCGCCGCTACCCGGGCGAGAATCTCGAGCTCTCGAGGGCCAGTCATCGCGTCTTTCTCGATCGGGACCGCGGCGATCCCGCGTTCGGCCCAAGACAACGCCTCGGCTTTATTTCCAAGAAAAATATTGGTCAGGGCCAAGCCTTCGATCGGACTATTGTTTTCCGGCTGCGACGCGACGAAGGATTCCAGTTCACGGCGCACCTGTTGCCACGTTTCTTTGGCGCCGGCATGATCGCCGCTCATTTCTTGCGCCCAGCCTAGCCAAAAGCGCAATTCGCCATTGTAATAACCCAACGCGGGATCAGGCTTCACCAATATTTCCTTTAGCGTAGCGATGACCGGAGCAGGGCGGCGCTCCAGGATCGCCTGGTAAACTTGTGTTTTTAAAACGCTGGGGTCGTTGACCGCCAGCCGGATCGGAGCAAGAAGGGTCGAGGCCCGCGGCAGATCGCCCTCGGCTTGTGCGATAGCCGCCATGAGCGCAAGCGTGTCGGGATCGTCCGGTGTAATATTCAGAACCTGCTCAAGCTTTTGCAGCGCTTCAGGGAAACGGCGGCGTAAGATATGGGTTTGTGCGTGTTGGGTAAGCAGATACACATCGCGCGGGTCAAGCCGCTCGGCTTCGTTGAAATACGACTCGGCCTGGTCCCACCGGCCTTGCCTCCGCGCGGCATAGGCCAGCAATTCAGGAATCCGACTGCTATTCGGCAGGAGCTGGCGTGCTTGCTCATAGTAACGCTCGGCAGTTTTGTAATCCTTTTGACAAGCGTAATGATAATACCCTTTGGCCAGTACTGCCTCGCCGAGGTTCGGTTGAAGAGTGAGCGCAGTTTCTGCCGCCCGCCGTGTCTCCTCACGGAGGGCGAGCGTTGTTTCCAGATTCCGTGTAATGTATTCGCGCGCATCCACGTATGCCAGCAACGCCCAGCCAAGAGCGAACTTCGGGTCCAACCGCAGCGCTTCCCTGAAATATTTCTGCGCCGCAAGGGAGTTGGTTGGTACGTAAGTAGGTCTTTGACTATAAGCCAACCCGCGCAGGTAAGCATCGTAGGCCTTGGCGTTGCCGGTTGGTTTGTCGGCGATAACTTGGTCTTCTTGGCCAGTGAGCTTCGCCCGCAACTGATCAGCGATGGCTCTGGCTACGTCAGTCTCGACTGAGAAAATGTCAGTTATTCTTCTGTCATAGGTGTCGGCCCAAAAATGAGAATCGTTAGCCGCTTTGATCAGCTGCACGTTGACGCGCACGGCCTCGCCGCTCTTCTGAACGCTCCCTTCCAGGATGTGAGCGACGCCAAGTTGCCTAGCGATGTCGCGCAGGTTTTCCGGCCGGCTCTTGTAATTTTGCGTCGATGTCCGCGAAATGACTTTTAGGTCAGCAATCTTCGATAACCGCGTCAGAATCTCGTCCTGGATTCCATCGACCAGGTAGGCGTTCTCTTTGTCTTCACTCAGATTTTCGAAAGGCAGCACCGCAATACCGGAGGGTAGCGGTTGGTTCCAGCCAGCATTCCATATCATCACCGCAGCCATCACGCCGACTGCCGCTGCTGCTAACCCCAGCGCAACGCTGGTTCGATGTCGCCGGACCCACTTGCGCGTTCGCTTAAAAACAGTCGCCGGACGCGCCTGAATCGGCTTGTCCTGCAACCATCGTTCCAAATCGTCCACGAGTGCGGCGGCGGTTTGATAGCGCTTCTCCGGCTGCTTCTCCAAACATTTCAAACAGATCGTGGCCAGGTCGACGTCCACTTTGGAATTTCGCAGTCGCGGATTTCGCGGCTCAGTTTCCAGGACCATGCGAATCGTCTCGTAGGTCGTGCCTCCGGCAAATGGCGGCTCGCCGGTAAGCAAATGGTAAAAGACTGCGCCTAATGAGTAAACGTCCGCGCCCGGCGTCAGTTCTTTTGCGCGACCGGCGGCCTGTTCAGGCGCCATGTAGCTCGGAGTTCCCAGGACATCGAACGAATTGGTAATGGTACTTTCCTGCTCGATCAGCCGGGCCAGGCCAAAATCGGTCAGATGCGGTTCTCCCTTTTTATCTAACAGGACATTTCCCGGCTTGATGTCACGATGGAGAATGCCGTGCTCGTGCGCGAACTGAACTGTTCGCGCGATCTTGACCAGCAGCTCAGCCGCCAGGCGTGGCGGCATTGGTCCGGTCTCGACCAGTTCGTCGAGCCGTCCACCCTCGATGAATTTCATGCTGAAGTAACAGGAGCCGTCTCGTTCAGCGATTTCGTAAATTGGAACAATTTGCGGATGTTCGAGCTTCGCGGCCGATTCCGCTTCGTGACGAAAACGTTTCAAATGAGGCGTGCTCGCGAAATGACCCAGCGCGATCACCTTCAGGGCGACGATTCGATTCAAACTCTTTTGTCGCGCGCGATACACTACCCCTTGCCCACCGCGTCCGATTTCTTCGAGCAACTCGTAATCACCGAACTCCATCATTGGCGATGGCGCACCGCTCTGCTCGTCGTTGGCGTCATCGGTATCATCGTCGCCAATCGGACCCAGCGCGGTCTCCAGCAGACATGCGCTGCAAACTCTTTCCGATCCGAAAAGTTTTGCGCCGCACTTGCGACAAGTTCTGACGATAGTGGTGCTCATGGCCGGAGCCCCGGTCGTGCTCCCACCGTGTACTGCAGGAAATTCGCCCACAGGTTATTGGCGCAACACTGCGACCAGATGGCGCAGTTCGTCCTCGATGTCACCGGGCGCCGCGACAGTGTGACCAATCTCCTCGCGCAACAATTCGCGGTATCGCTGCCGAAAACGATGATATGCCTGCTTCACCGCGTTCTCGGTCATTGCCAGCTCGGCCGCAATCTTCGCCTGTGAAATTCCATTGGGCTCATCGGCCAGCGATTCTTTGAAATAATTAAACAGCCGATCATTACCGGCCGCGCGATATTCGTCTCCCAGCCGGCCCATAACTTGTTCCAGGACAGTCAATGCCCAACGCCGTTCATAAATTCGATCGGCGCTCAGCATGTCTGCCGGCTCGGGATCACTGCGCTCGCGCGCGATTAGTTGGTCCAACGGAATCAATGCCCGACCTTCGCCGCGCTTGATCGCCGTCGCCCGGTGTCGCTCGTTCACAAGGAAATGTTTCAGCGATACGAGCAAGTATGATCGTAAACGGCCCTTCTCCCGCCGGACCGCATCAAAGTCTCGGCGCTCCAGCAACCGGGCAAAAAAACTCTGGGTCAGATCCTGAGCGTCTTCGACCGTCCGACCGTCTCGCCTAACGAACGAATAAATTGGCGGCCAATAAGTGCGGCAAAGTTTTTCCAACGCCTCATTTGCGGCCGGCGACTCGGATTGGGCGGTCAAGACAATGCTCCAATGCGTTGTCGTAAAAGCAACACCTCCGGCATCGACGCTCGATTGAGCCACGGCCTTCATGAAAGAGCCGTCCATTACACGACAAAGCATTTCGTAGTGCAACGCCCCACTGCGTAAGGTCATGCCTTACTCGTCAGCCGCGAGGTTCAATTACTTCAACGAGGAGTCAGCCGCTTGTCCCGCGCTCTTCGCATTTCGATTGGAGTTCCGCGATTACAATTATCGCACCAGTGGCGTTTGTTGCGGTCGAGGCGTTTTCGTGAGCCACAACTGTCGCACACGAAAACGTCGGTCTGCTTCTTTTTATATCCGGGATAAACAGCCACCGTAAGATTTGATTACGGAATGTTATCTTTGTTCGGACGCGTTCTGTCCAGAATTTTACTCGTTGTGCCGCGGGCGCCGCATGATGTGAATGGCGAAGATGCGGCTTTGGTGGCGGGCCAAAAGATAATCGATAAAGTCGCCGATGATTGAGTTCGGTTTGTGACCGAGTTTGGTCACGACGCGACAAATTAGGGTGCTGCTGCGGCCGTGCCATTCCAGATTGATTGCCCCGTGAACATCGCGGGCACTGTGAATCTTCGCCCAACCATGCGGGCGTCCGGGCTGTTTCGCCCAGGCTTTTATGAAGCCGAATTTCTTCTCTAATTGCGGATCGCGCATGATCTGGCTGCGTAACGATCCGCGGCCGCTCGCGATCACTTGGATCACGGTCTGCATCGGTAAATCACGTTAAGCAAATCGGACTAACGAGCGAAAATTCAAATGGAAACTTGTATGCAGCTTTCATTAACACCGGCCATCAGGCCGGTGGAGGAATTGGCTACGACGATCGAAGCCGTTTAAACGGCTTTTGCTAGAGACTCTCTTGAGCAGCGCGGCTCAAAAGCCGATGTTAATGAGACAAAGTGCTCAGGCCGGCAGTCGCGGCTACAAGTCTTGGAACATGACGTAGACATCGACATATCCCCGCGTCGGATGCTTGAACGCGCCCGGCAAAGTGCCCACGATTTTCATCCCCAGGGCTTGCCAAAGTCTTACCGCCGATTCGTTTGTTGACACGACGAAGTTGAATTGCATCGCGCGAAAACCAAGACGGCGGGCTTCATTCAAGCAATGTTCGCCCATCGCGCGGCCGATTCCCTGCCCGCGCCCGCTCCTGGCGACAATGAATGCCGCGTTCGAAACGTGCCCGCCACCACCGGACTGGTTCGGATGCAATGTGTAACTGCCGAGGATCTCGCCCTCTCGGGCCTTTGCTGTAGGAGGCGCTGCTAGCGTCCCGGGGAAGGTGCGAGCCGCACTGGTATTACGGGCTTCCCCTGCAGATTCCGCATTTCGTTCCGCGACGTAAACCTGCGCACCGCGCTGAAACCAGTAAGCCAGCGCTTCGTCGCGCGAAATGGTCTTGTCTAACGGATAAGTTTCACCGGCTACGATCACTTCGCGAAAAACTTCCCAGATCGCGCCGCGATCCGATTCGTTCGTTGGACGGATTTTTATTTCCATTGATCGGATTTCGGGTCCCAAAATGAACCGGTTAAACCGAGCGACGCGAAGATCGACACCATTTCATCGGGCCCCGGCCGGCGCGATTCAACAGTGAGGCGATTAGCGTACCATTGGACTGCCAAGTGCCATAGTTGTTCAAGGTTCACCAGTGGCCGTCGCGGAACGTTATGCGCCGCGCACCATTGATTCACGGTCTCTTCCGACCGGAAGAGGAGCATCGTCGCTCAGGTAAAAATGAGGTTGTCCCACCAATGCGCAGCGGGCACGGCGAAATGCGCGAGATACGGTTTCACCACCGGTGCGCCATTCTTTACTTCCAGGATCAATCGTTCGCCGGTGTGGCCATCTGAAGCCTGACTAATCGCGTCGCAATTCAGTGCCGCGGCGATCCCATACGCGTCCCAAACACAGTTTGCATAGTACTGCTTGCCTTTCGCTTCGACCGGGAATGAGGTCGGAATTCCCGAAAACGGCGGCGCCATCCGAATTCGAGTCGGATCGTTTGGTTCTGGAAGAAGCAGTCGCTTCGCGTGCAAACGTCCGAAAGCGCCCAGGACTTCGCCTTCGAGAATATCGATCTTCTTTGCAACGTCGACTGAGTTCGGAACGCGACCGGTCGCCTCGGTAATCTCGTAAATCGCGAGCTTAACGTTTGTGTCCAGATCGTGGTCTGGCATGCACAGAACTTACCTTCGCTTAAAATATTGCACGTCTTTTTCGTGCTGCTTCGCCGCCGCTTTGGTCTTGAATGTGCCGAGATTGCGCCGTTTTCCCGTCTTCGGGTTCTTCTTGCGCGAATACAACCGATAACCGCCCTTAATTTTTCTGATCATGACGCGCTCCCCGGATTAGTTCGATCCAGAGCAGCGCGCCGAGTGCAAAAAATATCGCAAGATCAATCGCCATGTGTTGCGGGAAACTCCAATGCTGGCTGGCATGACCGAAACAGCCACATGTGATGTCGAGCCCACGCGCTTTCGCGGCGATGGTCGCGCCGATGAAAACCAAAACGAGGAGAGTCAGGATCGATAATCCGCCGCGATAGAGGAAACGAGAGATCAACGCCAGCCCGCAAAGAATTTCGAGCCACGGCAAATAAAATGCGAGCCGTACACTCATAAGCCAAGGCACCATCTTGTAATTGTCGATATCCAGACCGAATTGGACCGGATCAAGAACCTTGAGCACGCCGGCATAAACAAAAATTCCGCCGACGACTGCGGCCATGATTCGCGAGATAAGCTTCATCTTCTCAAGATCTCAACGATTCTTTTTCTCCCACTCTTCCCAGCCGCCTTGGAGAACAAAAACATCCTTCAGCTGCGCTTCGTCCCGCAAACGTTTCGCCACGTCGCGCGCGGCATTGCAACTTTGAGCGCTGCAATAAACGACGACTTTCTTGGCCGGCGACCAGTTTGGAAGAAATTGCGGCAGCAATTCGTTCCAGCGGTCTTCGTTTAACGAAAACGCGCCCGGAACATGAGCCCGCGCAAATTCGTCATCGGGACGGGCGTCGACCCAAATCGCGCCATCACCCCAGGTTCGCGCCTGTTCGACCGTAACCAGTTCCGGCGCCGGAATCGGTGATTCCCACGAAACCTTATTCCGAAAATAAAATCCCTGACCAATCGCCGGCAAGCAGGCTAGCGCGGCAATGACCAAGGTTTCACCGACAGCCCGCAATTTCACCGATCAATGCGTGGCGGGCGAAGGAACTGCGGCCGGCGTCGCGGCTCTGGGCGCGGGCGCGTTCGATTGCACCGCCGGCGACCTCAACATTGGCGGCGGTTGAGGATTGGTAACCTGCGCGTTCACGTAAAATGACTTTGGGGCGCCTTTTGGATAATCGGTCTGGATTAGGAGAGCCGTGCCCATGGGATGACTCGTGTCCTTGGGTGTGACTTCGATGGTCCATTCACCTGGCTTGCCCGGCACCAGCTTGGATTCAAAGTTTTGGCTGTTTGATTTGATCGTGATGTCTTTCGCCGGAAATTCTTTCGCTGCTTTGAGTGAAACCGTTTTAGTTTTCGGTGCTTCTCCGCTCGTCCAGTAAACGAACGTCGGCTTAATTTCCATCGGCGGCGTGATATTCGCCTTGAGGGTGAGGATCGTAGTGGCCTGACTCGGATTTGGATCGTCCGTCTGCACTGTGATCGTCTTCACCTGCTGACCGGTCCGGTCGCCAATATTAAACGTCGCGGTGACCTCGCCCTTCTCACCCGGATTGACCATGTCTTTTTGGGTTTGGGTCGCGGTGCAGCCGCAGGAAGCCTTCACCGATTTAAAATGAATCGGAGTCTTACCTGTGTTTTCGTATTTAAAATGAGCGATCGCTTGTTTGTCCCCGGCGGACGGGTGCAATTCGATGACACTTTGCTCCCATTTCAGATCGGCACGGGCGGCAACGGTGAGCAAGATCGACAATGTAAAAGTCAGGATGCGGGTTTTCATTTTTTCGAAGAATAGGAGCGCTCAATATAATCAGCCACCGCGTCTCGCCAAGGGCGTGGTTGAGTGCCGGTCAACGCCTGATATTTCGCGGTTGAGAGCACCGAATAAACTGGCCGCCGCGCTATCCAACTTTTCATGTCGGCAAGTTTCACCGCGCCAACGGCTTTTGCTTTGAGTGGGACGCCAATTTTTCGACAGCATTCAAGTGCGTGCTGGGCATATTCCTGCCACGTGCATTGGCCCGAATTCGCGAGATGCAGGATGCCGGCGTCGACATCGAACACCCGCGGCAAGAGCTCGGCAATGTCCGCCGTATAGGTCGGCGTTGACCACTTATCAGTGACGGCCTCGATTCTTTCCTGCTCACGCGCCTGTTTGATCATTGCGTCTACGAAACTCGGACGGTCTGGTCCGAACACCCACGACACGCGCACCACGAGATGCCGATCGCTCGTTTGCAGGACGAATTTCTCGCCGATTCGTTTCGATTCGCCGTAGGCGCTGATTGGGTTAGCGGCGTCATCTTCGACATAAGGCTGACGTTTCTGGCCATCGAAAACGTAATCGGTGCTGAGGTGAATCAGCTTCGCGTTTTTATCCCGGCAAATTTCGGCTAAAACTCGCGGCGCATCGGCATTGATTGCAGCCGCCTGGTCGTTTTCCGTTTCGCAGAGATCAACATTCGTGAACGCAGCCGCATTGATCAAAATATCGAACTTAAGATCACCGACTCTTCGTTGAATCTGGTCGGGCTTGCCCAGATCCAGTTCGGCGTGATTAAAGCCGACAACGTCGAACTTTCCGCGACAAGCGCGCACGAGCGCAGCGCCGAGACGGCCGCCCGCGCCCAAAATTACGATTCGCATCCCCTAGCGATCTACCACGTGCGCTAGATTTGCGCGAGGCCTGTTGCGATTTTGATTAGTCAGAGAAAATCTCGCGCTCGCGAAATTTCCTAACAGGATTTTGCCCGTCTTGCGCCGCGGGAAGTCCTGTGCCCGAATGAGCTTGCACAAAACCAACGTCTGAACTGTTGATCGCACCGTTCAGGGTAACGTCCTCGCGAAAATTGTTGGCATTCAATACTTGTCCGGATTGCGACTGCGTTTGCGCGACGTCACTGGAGTTAACCGTGCCATTTCCCGTGGTATCGCCGGCGAGGAGGCCCATCGGAATGTCTATGTTGTTTGTATGTGCTCCATCGTTAACGTTCGCGAGCCTCACCGTAAGGCGCTGCGCATTCGACACTCCGGTGAGGTTAACCGTCACTTGCGAACCTGCAACGGTGAATCCACTCACCGTCCCAGTGCCGCTCGGAATACTGACGCCAGTTAGCGTTACCGGAGTTGCGAAAGACATCGCCAATTGATGAGCGCCGTTCGGTCCTCCAGTGCGGCATTCTATTCCGATTGGCCCGGTCAGAGGAAAGTTGACGGCAAACGAGCCAGCTCCTTGCGCCTTGTTCGAACCAGCCGCAATCGGGGCCAGCAGTGCCCCTAATTCAAACGCGCCGCTGTCGCTGGTATTAGTTCGCAGATAGCCGCGTTGATCGCGTTCGGGCGCGATTGCGTCATCTCCGTGATTAACTGCCGGGCTGGTCGGCTGGAGCGCGATCGTTAATGTCGGGCCGCCGTTATTCTGCAACCCGGCCGGATCGATCAATGGGTCGGTATTACGAAGATCGCCGGAATGGTTCAAGAAGCCGCCCGGCCCCGTGGTGGCATCACCACCAGCCGCATCGTCACTCAAATTGTGGCCTTGCGACGTAACACTGGCCGTTCCGCCGCTAGTATTATCGATCGATATATTGAAATCGGGATCGGCACTGAGCAGAATGGTATTGCCAATCAGAAGCGAGGTCGTGCCAGCACCATTTTGCGAAAGATAGATCGCATCCCCACGGGTGTTGGAAAAATCGTGGTTAAATGTGCAATTGGTCACGGTAACAACGGCACTGCCACTGCTGCCATCCATGGCCACGCCCCCGCCAAAGTTAGCGGTGTTTTGGTCGAACGTGCAGTCGCTGATGGTCAATGCCGCGCTGCCTGAAAAGCCATCCACATTCACGGCACCGCCGAAGTGGTTTGCCGTATTCCCGTTAAACGTGCAGCTCGTTATGTTGCCGTTAGCGGTTCCGTTTGACCCATCGAACTGAATCGCTCCCGCACTACTAGTGGTCGCGCTGTTCTGGCTGAAAGTGCTGTAACTCACATTCATCAGGATGAACCCCGATTCATTCCAAATAGCACCGCCGTATTGCGTCCCGGTATTTCCTAAAAACTTCGAGTTACTAACGGACAGAGTTACCC
>DATINV010000082.1:0-9169 GCA_035473775.1 Chthoniobacterales bacterium | reverse complement strand
TAATGGCGCGCTGGTCCCCGATGCAGTCGTTTATGCGCAGAAAGACGGCGCAACGTCAGGTCCGGCTGGGAAACAGGAGATCATCGATCAGCGAGACAAACAGTTTGTGCCGTATGTAACGGCGGTTCAGGTCGGCACATCGATCATATTTCCAAACAGCGACAACATTCGGCATCACGTTTACTCGTTTTCGCCCGCGAAGAAGTTCGAGTTACCACTCTATAGCGGCGTGCCGGCCAGGCCGGTCGTCTTCGATAAGACGGGATTTGTGACCCTGGGCTGCAACATTCACGATTGGATGATCGCTTATGTCGCAGTCCTTCCGACGCCGCATTTTCAAGTCACCGGAAGCGAAGGCCGGGCAACATTGAAGAATTTGTCGCCCGGTCAATACACTGTCCAAGTCTGGCATCCGTCCCTAAAAGGAACGCCGGAACAGTTTGCCCAAACAACCGAGCTGCCGTCGAGCGGAGGCAGAGCGTTAACCTTCACCGTGGACTTAAAACCAGACTTTCGGGCCAAGCGAGCACCCGGCTTATCAAGTGGAGGCTACCACTGAAATTTCGATTTCGCAGTTTCCGTGGCCGGTTGCTCTTTTTTCTGATCGTTCTGCTCACGTTACTGCAATGCACAACCTACCTTGTGGTCCGCAACGCGAATCGTCAGCACGCGTTCGCGCAAATTAACTCGAATCTTCGAACGGGCGCGCAGATTTTCGAAAAACTAATCGAGCAACGTAACCAGCAGATTACCAGCGCCGCAGGAATTCTTTCCAGAGATCACGCCTTTCAAGAAGCGTTCGCCGGCGCGAATCAGGATCGGGAAACGACCTTGTCCGCCCTCGCCAGTTTGCAGGGTCGTGTCAAAGCCGATGTAATCTTGATTGCTTCGCTCGAGAAGCAGCTTCTCTTTGACACTCAGCGGCCGGAGACACACGGCGTTCCTTTTCCCTTCCCGAAATTGATCAATCAGGCTGAAAACGCCGAATCGAGCTACGCGTTTGTTACCTTAAACGGCGAACTTTTTGCCATGGCGGTCGCGCCGTTGCTCGCCCCGGATCCGATCGCTTGGTTGTGTCCCGGGTTCCGGATCGACGATGCATTCGCCAATGAAATCAAGACCTACACCAACTCCGAAATCACGTTCTTGGATGGCGCGACCTTCTTTGGCACGACGCTCGATAAACGTCGCCTGATCTCGCAACTCCTTAAGACTTCCAATCTCCCGCCCCAACAGATCCTCGACCTTCGCGTTGGCGGCGAAGATTTCCTGAGTTACGCAATTCCGTTGCCGACAGAGAACGGAAGTCCGGTCGCTTTGCTGCAGCGATCGCTCGACGAGGAACTGGCGCCTTACCTTCGACTGGAACGGACTTATCTTAGTCTCGCGCTGTTGGGCCTGGTGATTTCAGCGGGTCTCGGAACCTGGATCGCACGCGGTGTATCTAAACCTGTTTTGCAACTGGCGGAAGGCGCTCGAAAAATTGCCGGCGGGGACTATCAGCATCGCGTCCACATTAGACAACAAGATGAGATCGGCTCGCTCGCGACAACTTTCAATCAAATGAGCGAAGGACTGGCCGAACGCGATCGTGTTCGCGACTTGTTAGGCAAAGTCGTTTCGCCCGAAGTGGCGACAGAACTCCTTCGAAAGGATGTCACCCTCGGCGGCGAGGAACGAGAGGTAACAGTTCTTTTTTCCGATCTTCGCAATTTCACGAGCATGAGCGAGCGGCTAACCCCGCAGAAGA
Source organism: Chthoniobacterales bacterium (assembly GCA_035473775.1). GTDB lineage: Bacteria > Verrucomicrobiota > Verrucomicrobiia > Chthoniobacterales > UBA10450 > AV40. The sequence goes on along the minus strand of DATINV010000082.1, from coordinate 7,419 downwards.
TGCTTGAAATCTTGAACCGTTATTTCACGCGAATGGATGCCATTATTTCGCGTCACGGCGGCGTGGTTGACAAGTACATGGGTGATGCGCTCATGGCCCTGTTCGGCGCGCCGCTCACCAATCCCGATGATGCCGATCGCGCGATGCAGGCCGCGCTTGAGATGAGTGAAGCCCTCGACGATCTCAATCAGCGTTGGGAAAAACGTGGATTACCGGCAATCGGAATTGGAATCGGCATCAATACCGACGTCGTGGTCGCCGGCAATATGGGATCGGAAACACGATTGAATTACACGGTCATCGGCGACGGCGTTAATTTAGCGTCACGACTGGAAGGCCTGACCAAAACGCCCGCATACAAGGCTCGTATCATCATTAGCGGCACAACCCTGGCAAGAGCGAAACGACAATATCGCACCCAACGACTCGGCGAAGTCGCGGTAAAAGGAAGACAACAACCGACTGAGATCTTTGCCCTCCTCGACTGAGTCTCTCGTTCTTGCTCCTGTTCTTACTCTCGGTCGGCCCAAATCGTTGTTTGGTTGGCTTCAATTCTTAATTCTTAATTTCTGCTGGTAGGAATCCGCTACCACCCACGCGCCAGCCGTCACCGCAACGGAGATGAGAAATTCACTCCATTGGAAAGCGTTGGAACCTTTCGCGACGACTGGTACCCAAACCACGACCGTGAACAGGCCGATCTGCAACGCAGAGAGCGCAGCTGCCACTCGTGCGCACAGACCGATGATTATCGCCGCGCCCGCTACGATAAATGCGCAACCAAAGAAAAAGGCCCACACCACGGGCCATGGCAGCCAGGCCGGGACGAGCGTCGCGGTATCTTTGAGGTAATTGAAGTGGGCCACCCCGAATATAACCAACGCCAAACCGTAAAGTATTCTCGCGGCCCGCAGACCTATCCCGCCAGTAGCAAAACCGACATATTGCCTGTCCCGGTCAGCCGCGAACCAAGCATAAAGGACCCAAGCACCGGCGACCATCACCGCGGTCTCGCCGAATCCTGACCAAGAATCTTGCGCGGTGGGCGCGACGAAGATGCGGAACACTCTGAATAACAACAGCCAAACCAAAAGGTAAATGAGCAGCACGCGAGCAGCGACGGCGACGGTGCGCTGCCAAAGCAAACCGATGCCGCATAACAGAGAAACCAGCGCACAAAGGTAGATCACGACCTCTTGGGCAGGAATATTCTTGGGTGACGGCTGCCAGATCGGAGCAAAATCGCCTTTGAGCAGACCCAAGATTCCGAGCGCAATCATGACCGCGGCAAAAACCACATGACCGACGCTGAAGCCACGGCGCGAATTGGCGAGATCTGTCGTCACCTCATCCTCCATTCTTGCTTAACTCACATCATCAGGTCGCCACCGTTGATGTCGAGCGAAGCGCCGGTGATGTAACCGGCAGCCTCGGAGGCGGCGAAGCAAATCAGATCGGCAACTTCCAATGCAGTGCCAAGTCGCGGTACGGGATAGTTCGCCGCGAGACTCTCGAGTAACTCATCGGCGGCGTGTTCGCGCGTCAGCTCGGTATCGATCATCCCGGGGCAGACAGCGTTCACAGTGATCCCGAACTTGCCGAGTTCCTTCGCGGCCGCGCGCGTCAACCCAAGGAGTCCAGCTTTCGATGCGGTGTAGTGTGCGCCGCCGAGCGTGCTCACCATCCGGCCCGCCGACGACGAGACATTAATTATGCGGCCATAGTGATTGGCGCGCATCGTCAGAAAAACTGCTTTCGTCATCAAGAACGGCGCGGTGAGATTGACCTCGATCGCTCGTCGCCATTCCTCGACGGTGAGATCGGGAAATCGGGTCGATAACGGAAGCGCTGCGTTGTTGACCAGGATGTCGATCCGTCCAAAGCGTTCCAGCGTTTGCCGCGCGATCTCATCGGGGATTCCGTCCGCAGCGACATCCCCCGGCACCGCAAAAGCGCGTTCGCCGATTTCCTTGGCCAACGTCTCGGCGCGCTCGCGATCGCGAACGTTTACTGCGACCGAGGCGCCGCGTTGGTGCAGGCGCTCCGCAGCAGCGCGCCCAAGGCCACGCCACGCACCGGTGACAACCGCGACCCGACCCGCGAAATCGGTGTTTTGCATCACGCCACTTCGAATTGGCTCATCATCTTGAACGCTTCGTAGCGCTCGTTGATCTGATCCATGGTGAGGTCGCGCAGTTTCTCCAAACTGAATGCTTCCACACAAAAACTCGCCAGGACGCTGCCGTAGATAATCGCTTTGCGAAGATCGGTGAAGGTGACTTTACCACCAACTGTCCCCGCCAAATATCCAGCCATACCCCCGGCGAACGTGTCCCCCGCTCCGGTTGGATCATGAATATCTTCCAACGGATATGCGCCGCAGCTAAAAAATTCGTTTTCGCTAAACAGGAGAGCGCCGTGCTCGCCTTTTTTAATCGCGACATAACGCGGTCCCATTTTGCGAATTGCGCGGCCAGCTTTAATCAAACTTGTTTCCTTGGTCATTTCGCGCGCTTCACTGTCGTTCAAAATCAAAAGGTCAACGTTAGGCAGGAGGGCATCGAGATCTTTACGTGTGGTCTCAATCCAGAGATTCATCGTGTCAGCCACCACGAAGCGCGGTTTCTCCATTTGTCCGAGAACGTGTGATTGAAGTGAGGGCGCGATGTTCGCGAGCAAAACGAAATCCGTCTTTCGGTATTGGGCCGGGAGTTTCGGTTCAAACGTTTCGAAAACGTTCAATTCCGTCGCCCGCGTTTCGCGGGTGTTCATGTCCCACATGTATTCGCCGGACCAGCGAAATGTTTTGCCGTCCACTCGCTGAACGCCGGCGGTGTCGATCTTTCGCGATTTCCAAAAATCGAACTCGCTTTCCGGAAAATCGTTGCCGACGATTCCAACCAACCGAACGGGCGCGAAATAACTGGCGGCCGCCGCCGCATACGAAGCCGAGCCGCCTAACAAGTCGCTGTGCTCTTCCACCGGCGTTTTCACCGTGTCGAGCGCAATCGATCCTAAGATTAACACACTCATGATTTAGATCAGATTACCCTCTCTCTGAGGGAGATGAAGGCGCTTTAACGCCAGGTGAGGGAAGGAAAATGCAGTCCCGAAAATCATGTCTCTGGTTCTAGAAGGCTTTTGCAGGCGCGCCCGTATTTCGCAATATCGGGCGCTTTCAGGAACCCGGACACAATCGCCACTCGGCGAGCACCTGCGGCTAACACTTCGCCCAGATTGTCGATCTTGATTCCGCCAATGCAGAAGATAGGAAGCGCGACGTCGGCGTGAACTCGTTTTATGTCCTTCATTCCAATCGGGTTGTAATCCGGCTTTGTAGGCGTGGCAAAAATGGGGCCGAATCCAATGTAATCCGCGCCTTCCCGCTGGGCGGCGTTCGCTTGGTCGAGGCTGTGGGTCGACTTGCCGACGATGATTTTACGGCCCGCCTTTTCACGTACCCTCGCAATTGAATCGTCGTCCTGTCCGACGTGAACGCCTTCCACCAAAACTTTCGCCGCGATCTCGGCGTGATCATTCACAATCAGCGGAACTCCGGCGACGGACGTCATCTCGTGGAGCCGTCCGGCGAGATCGGCAATCTGCGCGACTGATGATTTCTTGGCGCGCAACTGAATCAGGTCGACACCTCCTTCAATCATCGCAGCTGTGACACGCTCGGCCTCCGATTCCGTGACGTAGCCAAGATCTAAAATACCGTAGAGCCGGCAATCAGTTAGATTTCGCAAAGCGGCTACTCGTGAAGCTTCGCCGACGGCGGAACCAGGTGAAATTTTTCCGACTTCATCATCCGTTCCACGAAGCCGGTGTCGTATTTGCCGTCGCGAAATTCTCCGCTTCGCATGATCGCCGCGTGAAACGGCACGGTCGTCTTGATTCCGGTTACGTAATATTCGTCCAGCGCGCGCCGCATCCGGTTAATCGCTGACTCGCGGCTTGCGCCAAGGGTAATGATTTTGGAAATGAGTGAATCGTAGTAGGGCGGAACCGTGTAACCGGTATAAGCATGCGAATCGATTCGAACGCCGCGACCGCCAGGCGCGTAATAGAATTTAATTCGGCCGGGCGACGGTTGAAAATTCAAAGCCGGATCTTCTGCGTTAATCCGGCACTGAATCGCGTGGGAATGCAGTTGGGCATGCGCAATGTGTTTTGAAAGGGGCTCGCCCGACGCGATGCGGATTTGTTCTTTCACCAGATCGCACCCATACGCTTCTTCCGTAATGGTGTGCTCGACCTGGATCCGCGTGTTCATCTCCATGAAGTAAAATTTTCGTTCGCTATCAACGAGGAACTCAATCGTGCCGGCGTTTTCATATCCAATTGCTTTGGCCAGTTTCACCGCGGCATTTCCCATTTTCTTGCGCAACGACGGATTCAGAAACGGCGACGGACATTCTTCGATCACTTTTTGGTTGCGGCGTTGAATGGAACAATCGCGCTCGCCGAGATGAATTACGTGGCCGTGGCCGTCAGCGATGATCTGAAATTCGATGTGATGCGGATTGATGATCAATTTCTCGATGTAGACATCCGGATTTCCGAACGCCTTCTCTGCTTCCATTCGGGCACTGTGAAAACCAGTGATCAGACTCGATTCATTGTGCGCGGCGCGCATTCCCCGGCCACCTCCGCCCGCCACGGCCTTAATCATCACTGGATAACCGATTTTCTTCGCGACTTTGGCCGCTTCCTTATCGTCTGGGACTACCCCGTCACTGCCGGGCGTTACGGGCACGCCCACTTTGCGGGCACAGGCGCGCGCCATGTCTTTGTCGCCCATTTTTTGAATCACGTGCGACGGCGGCCCGATAAACTTGATTTTGCAACTCTCGGCCACCTCGGCGAAATGCGCGTTCTCGGCTAGAAATCCGTAGCCGGGATGGATCGCATCGACGTCGCCAATTTCGGCCGCGCTCATGATTCGCTCGACCTTCAAATAACTTTCAGAGCTTGGCGCCGCGCCGATGCAGATCGCTTCATCCGCCAGCTGGACATGCAATGAATCAACGTCCGCGTCGGAATAAACCGCGAGGGTACGAATGCCGAGTTCTTTGCAGGCGCGAATGACGCGCAGCGCAATTTCACCGCGATTGGCAATCAGAACTTTCTCAAACATCAGTTGAGAGTCCTTGGTTGATAGTTGAGAGCGGGCAGAACAAGCGCTGGATTTTAACTCTCAACACTCAACTCTCACCTAACGAATTCTGAAAAGCGGCTGGCCGAACTGGACGGGTTTACTGTTATCCGCCACCACTTCCGCGATCACTCCGCTGGTTTCCGCCTTGATTTCATTCATAACCTTCATCGCCTCGATGATGCAAACCACGGTGTCCTCGTTCACTTTCGTTCCAACATCGACAAACGGCGGTCCATCGGGAGAGGCTGCCCGATAAAAAGTACCAACCATCGGCGAAGTGATATCTTTCAGATTTCCGGCTTCCGCGCCCGCAGCTGCCGCCGCTGGAGCCGTCGACCCTGGTCCGTTGGTTAGCACCGGAGCTGCGACGGCCGGAGCCGCGGTCGACACCACGATCGGCTGGTCGCCCAGGCCTTTCTGCAGCTTCAAACGAAAACCGTCTTTCTCCATCTCGAATACCGAGAGATCGTTTTTCTTCATCAAATCGATGATGGCTTTGATGTCCTTAAGGTCCACGGCGTAGCTCTCCTAGATTCGAAGGTAGGGGGGGTAGGTAAAGCGGTTTTGCCCGGGAGGTCAAGTCATTGCCCGGGACCTGCAGGGCGTGGGAGGGCAAAATCAGTCCCACCAGGTCCGAAAACGCCGGGCCACCAGGAAGGAGCCAAAGGCCGTCGGCAGCAGGTAGAGAAACAGAAAGGGCAGTAAAAGCGAAAACTGTTCGCGCAGATTTTCGCCGGCGGTGTACTTGCTGGACAATGTTCCGGACGTAATCTCGAGCACGACAAAGATTGCCATTGCGGCTAAAACGGTCATAACCCGCCGCAGTTGCACCCGATAGCGATAAAAATATCCGATGCCCGCCCCGAGCGCTCCACAAATGACGATGGGAAGAATCAGAAGCAACGAAGACGGCATCGTAATTATTTCGACGCCAGATCGCGCCCCGCGCTTCAATATCATCGACGAGTCCGAAGATTATATCGTTGTCGACAAACCCGCGTTCCTGTTGACGCATCCCACCAAACCCGATCAACGGACTACGTTATGGAAACAATTGCGCGAGCTTCTGGCATTTGAAATCGCCAACGGCGGCCAGGTTTCGATTGTGAATCGGTTGGACCGTGAAACGAGTGGTCTTGTTTTAGTTGCGAAAAACGCCGCGACGGCGCGGCGATTCGGTCTCCTGATGCAGCAACAGCAATTCCACAAGGAATACCTCGCCATCGTTTGGGGTTGGCCCGAATGGGAAACGAAAATCGTCGACGCGCCTTTGGATCGACAAGGAAAGCATCAGACGTCCGCGATTTGGCTGAAACAAATGATTCATCGGAAAGGCGCGTCCGCAGTAACGGAATTCAGAGTTGAACATCTTTTTGAAAAACTCACATCGACAGGAAATCGATTCGCTTTGATTCGGGCAATTCCGAAGACAGGCCGCACCCACCAAATCCGTGTCCATCTCGCTTCGCTCGGTTTTCCAATCGTGGGCGATAAAATTTACGGCCCGAATGAAAAATTCTATCTAGAATTCATCAAAAGCGGTTGGACTCCCAACTTAGAGGGACAGCTACTTTTGCCCCGTCACGCACTTCATTCGGTCGAGCTTTCGATCGAGAACGAAAAAGTGTGGATCGCGGAGCTGCCGGAAGATCTAGCCCAGTTTGTGGAAGATACATTGTAGGGCGTATGGGTCAGACGCCATTTCCCACCATCGCCCTCTCGCAGAGACGCCCTGCAATTACATGTAGCGCCAGTTTTGCGGTTTGCCCTGACTGAGCCATTGGATGGTCGTCTTCAAGCGTTTCTTCCGGGTTTCGTCGCGCTTCGCGCCAGTGATCCACTCCGCGTATTCCTTTTTGTGGCTGTAACTGAAGCCTTCGAACGTCTTTCGCGCTTTCACGTTTTTTGCCAACGCTGATTTGAGATCTGACGGCACCACCAACTTTCGTTTCGCCTCTAACTTGGGTCGTCTCGCTTTAACGCCGCGTTCGTTTAGCGCTGTCGCTTTCCGAACGTAGCCGATCAACACTCCTTCGTTCGGCAAATCCTTGATTGATGCGAGCCGGCCGAAATGGCCCGTCGCGCCCTTATCTTCCTCGCCGAAAAGCAGTTTGCCTTTCCAAAAGCCGAAAGTGGCGTGCTCCTTAAATGCCGCCATAAAGCAGACTGAGCCTTTGTAGTCGAAGAACGGCATCCGCCATTTGATCGATTCCTCACACTTTGGGCAGCCCGCGTGCACGATCTTGCGAACATACTTC
>DATINV010000081.1:0-21214 GCA_035473775.1 Chthoniobacterales bacterium | reverse complement strand
CGCGAGATCGGTCCCGATGGCGTAATTCCAATCCAATCCGACAATGCGCAGGGCTGGGCCGGCAATGAAGCTACCGCCCACTCCGAAAAATCCGCCTAGAACGCCGATCACAAATCCAATGACCCCCAGATAGATCGGACTTATGTGCGCGCCAGAGATCGGAAAAAACATATCTATTCCACACGACCGCGAATCAGTCGCAACAAGAAAGTCGTAACATTCTGAAGCAGAACTGCCTGACCGATCATTAATAAAACCGCTACGGCGGCGTAGGTGATGCGATGGTCATGCTCTAAACGATGCAGAGTGCCGCCGAGGAAATGCAGCACCAGGAAAAAATAAACGACGACCAAAACCGCGTAGACAAGCAGCTCGATCAGAAATGCGCGGAGAGTTTTGGCGGCCTCTTTTTTCATTCGTTCTAAATTCTTCGCGTCGAACCGCATTAACGGTCGCCTGGAATTTCACCAAAGGTCAAATTCCGTTGCGCGCGCCGTCCTTTCTCTTAACGTTTCAGGCTTATTTAATCCAAAAATATGGCCGACGCGGCAAACAAATATCCTGAGAACGCTCCGGGAAAATTTTACGTCGACGAGCAATGCATCGATTGCGATTTGTGCCGCGAAACGGCGCCAACTAACTTTAAACGCAATGACGACGGCGGACATTCCTACGTTTACAAACAGGCCGAAAATGATGAGGAGGAAGCTCGCGGTAAGGAAGCGATGGAAGGCTGCCCGGTCGAAGCCATCGGTAACGACGGGGCTTGACTTCTTATAGCGGTCTATGACCGCCGAATCCGATGGCAAGGCAAGAATCTCGGCGCTCACAAAGTGCCGCTACCGTACCGGTCGCTCTTACCATTGCGGGATCCGACAGCAGCGCCGGGGCTGGAATTCAGGCCGACCTGAAAACGCTCGCCGCACTTGACGTTTACGGGTTGAGCGCGGTGACCTGCATCGTCGCCGAAACGCCCGGCAAAGTGTCACGCATCGAACCGGTAAATTCTGAAATGGTCCGCGCCCAAATCGAAATTCTCGCAAAAAATTTTCCGGTGGCGGCGATTAAGACCGGTTTGCTCTATTCCGCCGCGATTGTTTCTACGGTCGCGAAAACAATTACCGACCTTCGAATCCAGGTTCCGTTGGTGGTCGATCCGGTGATCACTGCCACTGGCGGCGACCCGCTTCTGGAACGGCACGCGGTCGAAACGTACGAAAAGGAATTGTTTCCGCTCGCATCCTTAATTACTCCAAATCTGGACGAAGCGTCGCAATTGCTCGGTCGAAAAGTTTTTGATCGCGAGTCGATGGAGGAGGCGGGCAAAGAATTCAAAGACCGATTCAAAACCGCAGTCCTGCTTAAGGGCGGACATTTAAGCGGCGAGACGGCGCTCGATCTCTTGTTTGCCGATGGTCGGGTGATCGAATTCTCGGCGCCATTCGTGCGTGATGTGGTCACGCATGGAACCGGCTGCACGTATTCGGCGGCAATTACGGCCGAGCTCGCAAAAGGTGCGCCTTTGGCAGACGCAATCACCCGGGCAAAAGAGTTTGTGACCAACTGCATCTCCAACCGGCTACGCTGGAGCGGCCCTTCCGGAAATATCGACGCGCTGCGGCATAATGTGTAGTCACAACGCGATTATGTCGTCGGAGGACGGCGCATAGCGGCGTGGCTACACCTTCTTCTTCCCGACGCGTTTTATTTTTTTCCAGCGTTTCAGGTCCATCGCTTCTTCGGCCGCGGCCGTCTCCGCTTGTTTCTTGCTGCGACCGCGTCCCTTTCCGAGAACGATTCCTTCCCACACGGCCTGCACGACGAACCGTTTATCGTGTTCGGGACCAGTTTGGGAGAGCACTTCGTAAACAGGGCTCTTCGGAGAAATGCTTTGCAATAGTTCCTGCAAATTTCCTTTCGGATTGATGTCGACAGGTTCCTCTGCGAGCTGGGTCAAATCAGTTTTCGCCTGTGTTAAAATGAACTTTCGCGTGTCTTCCAGGCCGCCGTCGAGATAAACGGCCCCAATCAGCGCTTCGAAGGCATCGGCCAGGGTGGACGTTCGCGCACGGCCTCCGGAAGCTTCTTCGCCGCGTCCCATCAACAGAAACTGACCGAGATCGACTGCAATGGCGTGCGCTTTCAATGCGTCGCGCGAAACCAACCGCGAACGTAACTTCGTCAGCTGTCCCTCCGGTTGGTCCTTGAAGTGCCCGAAAAGATATTCGGTAATTACGACCTGCAAGATCGCGTCGCCCAAAAATTCCAGGCGTTGATTATCGAAGTGGCGCTGCTGGGTTTCGTGACCAACGCTAGGATGAGTTAGGGCTTCGGCGAGTAAGAGTGGATTGCGGAACTTGTAGCCGATTCGTTCTTCCAGCGGATGCACCTTAATGTTTTTGATAAATCTCCAGCGAGGTAACGATGTCGATGGCGCGTTGCAATACGGAGTCGTGAAGCGACTGTGCCGAGCGTGATCGCATTCGGCGTTGCGCGTCCGGAATGTCCAGTTCCGGATTTGTTCCAGCCATCAACGCGGCCTCGTTCAGGTGCGGCCGTTCGGTTTCGTAAACAAACGGGCCCATTCCTTTTTCGGCGCTAAGCCGGAAAATTTGCCGCTTTTCGACCTCCGACATTTCGACCGGCAAATCCGGTTTTACTCCGCTAGGAAACAGGGGCTGCCCGTCGGGTAAAACCGCTTCGGCGGACGCAACGCGGAGAATTTTACCGCTGGGCAGCGCTTGATCGGAGTACTCGACCGCTCGACCCGCAGTCGATTGGCCAATGATAAGCGCCTTGTTGTAGAGTTTAAGCGAGGCGGCGAGTGCTTCGGCGCCACCGGACGTGTTCGCATCGGCCAAAACGGCAATCAGTCCCTGAAAAGCCGGTTCGCGGTCGGTCGTAAATTGCCGATCCTGATGTGCTGCCGGTTTGCGAACGCTGAACAGAGTCTTGCCCTTTGGACAAAAACGTTTTGCGAATTCCGCCGCGCTAGCAAAGTCTCCCGTACTGCTCGCGCGAAGGTCGATCACCGCCGCATCGACCTTCTTTTGTCCAAACTCTTGCAATTTCTTATCGAGCTCCTTCAGGTTCGCGCTGTTGAGCTCGCCGAGCCGCAAGTAGCCGATGTGTCCCTCGAAAATTTCGCTGTAAAACGGACCACTGCCTTCCGCGGTCACGCTTTCGCGATTCGGCAGCAGCATTAATCCACCCGGCATGCGAACCAGCAAACCCGTCAGGGTGGCACGATTCAGTTCCGTATCGGTAATTGCGTCCGGGTTGGTGAAGTTGGACTTCAAAAGCGAAACCGCCGCCTGCAAGTCGGCTTCGCCTAACGAGTTGATCACCTGTTCCGTGGTTGACGCTGTCGGCGGCGATGGCGCAGGAGATTTGGTGATCGCGGAACTGCTGGTGGTCGGCGCACCGGAAGGAGCCGGCGTTTGTCCGTGAATTTGGATCGCGAACAAGACTGAAGCTGCAGTTACGGCCGTCCTGTTTAACATCGCTTCACTGTTTACCCGTTCGCGGCGCTGAGAGCAATATCGCGCCGGTAATGGCAACCGTCGAAATGGATGCGTGAAACCGCTTCGTAGGCGTGTTCGCGGGCGGCCGCGATCGTTGCCCCGAGGGCCGTCACCGCCAGAACTCGCCCGCCCGTGGTGACCACTTCGCCGTTGATCTTTTTCGTTCCAGCGTGAAAAACCTGAACACCTTCGAGTTGGGCAGCGTCGGTGAGACCGGAGATCTCCTTTCCAGTTTCGTATTTTCCGGGGTAGCCCGCCGAAGCGAGAACAACCGTGACCGAAGCGCGTTGGTCCCATTCGATCGAGTGCTTGTCGATCTCGCCGTCGATCGTCGCTTGCAATAACGGAACGAGATCAGATTTCAGTCGCGGCAAGAGCGCTTGCGTCTCCGGATCACCAAATCGGCAGTTGAATTCGAGCACGCGAGGGCCGCCCACCGTTACTATCATGCCCGGGTAGAGCAGGCCGCGATAGACGACTTCCTCTTTTCGCAAGCCCTCTAACGTTGGTCGCATGACGTCGTTTTCGAATTGCGTTTGCAACCGAGCGTTCCAATTGTTCGCGGGACTGAACGCGCCCATTCCACCGGTGTTTGGACCCTGGTCGCCATCGAGCGCCCGCTTGTGATCGCGCGCCGATTCGAGCAATCGATAATTTTTCCCGTCAACCAACGCGTGAAGCGAGCATTCGGCGCCCTCCAAGAATTCTTCGATCACAATCCGTCGACCGGCGTCCCCGAAACGCCCTTCGTTCATCATCGCCGTGATCGTCGCCTTCGCCCCCGCCAAATCGGGCACGATGATCACGCCCTTGCCCAATGCCAATCCGTCAGCCTTGATTACGACCGGATATTTGAGCGTCTCGCAATAGTTGACCGCCTCCGCGCTGTCGGAAAATGTTCGTGCTTCCGCAGTCGGCACTTTCTGCGCTCGCATCAATTCTTTAGCGAAAATCTTCGACGACTCCAACCGCGCGGCCGATTTTGTCGGGCCGAAAATCGGCAGATTCTCGGCGTTGAAAAGATCAACAATCCCCAACGCCAGCGGATCGTCCGGTCCGACGACGGTAAGTTCGACATCATTCTTCTTCGCGAAATCGCGTAATTGGGGCAGGTCTGTCGCCGTAATCGGAACATTTTCGGCAATTTCAGAAGTTCCGGCGTTGCCGGGTGCGCAGAAGATTCGATCGACCGATTTCGACTGCATCAGTTTCCAGACCAGCGCGTGTTCCCGGCCGCCGCTTCCGATCACAAAAATCTTCACGAGAAGCGCATTGTAGAGGCAGCCGTGCCGGCTGCAACGTCTTCCCAAAGGGCCAGGAATTTTGAGTAGGCGTGTTCGCGGCCAAATAGGCGATACAAGCACTTTGGATTGTTACGTCCAGACTTGCACGTAGGTCGATCACCACCTAGAAACGAGCATGGCTTCCGTGATGGATTCCCAATGCCCGTCCCGGCTGGTGCTCGATCGAATCGCAGATAAATGGACTGCACTCGTCATTCAACTGCTTTCTCGGAAAACGATGCGTTACGCGGAACTTCATCGGGAGATCGGCGGCATCTCGCAGAAAATGTTGACCCAAACATTGCGCAGCCTGGAACGGGACGGTCTCATCACTCGAAAGGTTTACCCGGTGGTTCCACCGCGGGTTGAATATTCGTTGTCGCGCTTAGGACGCACCTTGATTGAGCCGCTGCGGGGACTTTGCCGCTGGTCGGAAAAGCATCTTGCCGAATTGCAGGCCAATCGCGCCCGGGCCAAGGCAAAATCAAATCCCCAAATCTAGTCGACGTCGTTTCTTGCCTCGAAACCGAGTGACGGCAGACTAGCTGTTCGATGTCTCGCAAAGTTGCCACTTCATCGGAACGAATTTTTTTGCTGTCACCGGCCTACGCTGGTGGCCGTCGCGCCCAAATGATCCTGAGCGAACGCGCCCAATTCGACCTCTCCAAAAAGCTTCGCAGCAAAGATGGCGCAACCATCGCTGAAGTTTTCACCTTCCTGAGCGGACTCTATTTTCGCGGCAAGATTGCTTATGCGAATGCGTTCGCCCAATCGAGCAGTGGTCAAGGTGGCGCCTTCGTCATTACGCCGAGCCGGGGCCTGGTCGATGCAAGCTCTACAATTACGGTTTCCGATCTGCACGAGTTTGCCGCCATCGATATCGATGAGGAAGACCCGCGATATCGAAAACCGTTGGAAAGGAGTGTGCGTCGTCTTTCGAAGAATTTATCCGCGAACTGCGACGTAATTTTGCTCGGCAGCATCGCCACCGGCAAATATGTCGACGTCTTCCTGAAGCATTTCGGAAACAGATTACGCTTCCCGGCGGATTTCGTCGGTCGGGGCGATATGAGTCGCGGCGGATTGATGTTGCGCTGCGCCGCCGATCGAGCCGAACTGCGGTATATTTCTGTCGCCGGCGCAGTATTGAACGGAAAACGCCCACCTAAGCTCACTCCGCGGCGATATCCTAAGGGATGGCCTTCATCATAAAGCCGCCGTTGCCGCCGATGGAGTCACGGTCGGCGGATGAAATTCCATCTGGTGACGGCTGGCAATACGAACCGAAGTGGGACGGATTCCGATGTCTGGCGTTTCGCGATGGCGACGATGTTTATTTACAATCCAAATCGGGTCAGCCGCTCGCTCGCTATTTTCCCGACGTCGTTGACGCGTTCCAGAAACTGCCGGCGAAGAATTTTGTTTTCGACGGCGAGCTCGCGATCCCGGTCAGTGGCGCGCTCTCATTCGACGAGCTTCAACTACGGCTGCACCCCGCCGCCAGCCGCGTAGCAAAGTTGGCTGAATCGCATCCGGCAATCTTTATCGCGTTCGATTTACTGGCTCAGAATGGACAAACATTGTTGAAGAAACCATTACGGGAACGGCGAAAATTGTTGGAAAAGGTCGCCAAGCAAAATTTCAAAACGAGCAAGGCGATTCGGCTCTCGCCGGCCACTAACGATCTAAAACAGGCGAAGAAATGGTTTGAGAAGACCGGTGGCGATCTCGATGGCGTGATCGCGAAGCGCATCGACATGCCTTACGCGTCTGGCGAACGGACCGCGGTAGTCAAAATCAAACAAATCCGGACAGCCGATTGCGTCATTGGCGGATTTCGTTACGCCAGCAGCGCGAAGATCCTAGGATCACTCCTGCTCGGACTCTATGACGCCGACGGATTGCTAAATCATGTCGGATTCACTTCCGCGTTTAAGACTGAGGAACGTCGCGCCCTCGCAAGAAAGTTCGAATCATTGCGAAAGGGTCCCGGTTTTACGGGCAACGCGCCTGGCGGGGCGAGCCGTTGGAGCACCGAACGCAGCGGCGAGTGGGAGCCGGTGAATCCGGAAGTCGTCGTCGAAGTTACCTACGATCATTTCACGGGCGGCCGATTTCGGCACGGAACGAAGATTGTGCGCTGGCGAAAAGATAAATCGCCGCGGCAATGCACCCTGGACCAGGTGGAAGGCCGCGAAGGAAGATCGCTCGCTTTATTGTAGCGAACTACTCCGAGTTCAGTTCGAAGTTGATTTTTACGTCGTAGTGATCGCCTTTGCCCAGTCCATCGGGCAATGGTTCGACCTGACTTACGCGGTTTGCTAACCCTTTCACCGAATCATCCAGTTCGGCGTTTCCGGACGAGCGAACGATTTCGAAACTCGAAACGCGTCCATCTTTTTCGATTCGAAGTTTCACCAAGACCGAATTCTTGCCGCCGCTATTGGCAACGGACGTTGGTTGGGCCCACTCGCTATAGAAACGATCATGCAGCATGCTGCCGTACCAGCCGAACTGCGATTCGTTCACACTTCCGCCGGCCCGTCCGCCACCGGATCCAGGAACTGTTCCCTTTCCCGCGCCCGTCTGTGTTGCCGGAGCCTTTTCCGCAGGCGGCTTTGGCGGCACGCTTTCGTTCTTGGCCAAAACGATTTTCTTTTTCTCCGCATCGGCCAATTCGGACTTCTTAGGCGTCTCATCCTCTTCTCGCTTGGGTTTATTCTTGAGCGACGGTTTTGCTTCCGCCAGGGTTGCTTTTCTTGGCTTTGGTGTGGGCTTTGGACTTGGCTTCGGCCTTGGCTTGGGCGTGCCTTTTACGTTTGGGCTCGGCTTTGGTGTCACCGACGGTATCCGAGCCGGACTCGGGGTAGGCCTCGGCAATTGAATCTCGCTAGCGGCCGATGTTAAGACTGGATGATCCTCGTCTTCCTCCCGCGATCGTTCTGTCTTCGATTCTGTCCGCGGCAACGCTTTCTCGCGAGACGTCGGATTCTCTTTTTTCGTTACGATTCCGTCACCCGCGCCGCCGTTCATCCAAACCACGCTTTGCCCACCCGCGTCTTTGCTCTCATGGCTCCAGCGAATTAAGCCGTAGATCACTGCGACGTGGGCAAGTCCAATGAGGCCGACATTCGTCCAGAACCGCAAATTCTTCGGCATCGCTACTTACCTTCCGCGCGCGTCGCGATTCCAACCTTCATGATTTGCGCGTGCTGCAACGCGTCCATCAACGTAATTAACTTTTGCACCGGTAAATCGCGGTCCGGTCGAATCACTACCGCGACATCCGGATTCGTGCGCTTGATTTCGCTCAACTGCGCAGTTAGCGAATCGAGATCGACAATCTGATTATTGAAACGAATCGCTTCATTGCGATCGATCGAAATTGTCTGCACCTGGGCGGCCGGAACCGGCGGACTTTTTGCGCCGCTCGAGGGAATGATCAAACTCATGCTGTTTTCGAGCAACGGCGTTGTGATCATAAAAATAATCAGCAACACGAAGGCAAGATCGAGGAGCGGGGTGATGTTGATCTCGGAGAGCGAGGAGAAGCTTTGGCGTTGCGAATAACGTCTCATCTGCGGAACGCCGATTCGCGCGCGCCATGATCGACAAACTTGTGGCCGAGCTCGGAGGCAAGCTCCGCGGCAAAGTTGTCCATTTCTACGATCATTCCGCGGATACGCGTGACCAAAAAGTTGTAACCGAACATGGCCGGAATTGCGACGCAGAGCGCGGTGACGGTGGTGATCAACGCGCCGGATACACCGGGCGCCATCGCGGCGAGGTTCGGCGCACCGGCCTCGGCGACTCCAGTGAACGCGTCCATCACTCCCCAAACTGTGCCAAGCAGTCCCAGAAAGGGCGAACCGCTCACTGCTGTCGCGAGCAAAATCATTTGCGATTCCAATTCGAGCGCTGTTTCACCAACCGCACGTTCCATCGCCGCGGTAACCGAGCCCATTTGCGGGGGCGAAATCTTGTCGGCAATGCCAAGTCGCGCCTTAAATGTCTCATCCACTTCGGCGGAACCGAGTAACTGAAACGTGATTTCCTGACAACCGGCGCGGTAAACATTGAAAAGGGGTGAGCCCGGAAAGCGCGCATTTTTCTCGAACAGCCGAAGTGGTTGTCGATCTTGCCGAAATGCATGCAAGAATCGGGCGTTTTGTTTTCGAGCAAATTGGATCACGCGCAGCTTGGTCATCATTACCGACCAGCTAAAGATCGAGCCGACGGCGAGCAAGAGCAGGACGAGTTTGCCGGCAATGGTAGCGTGCTCAAACGAGAAGAGCAGACCGCCGGCAGCAATCAACAACGCTATCAATCAATTCACCCGTCGGAACTATTAGCGAATTCTGGCGAAAGCGAAAGGGCTACTCTCTCACCCCAAGCTTTTTCGGAAACGCCGGCCGCAGTTTGGCGATGACTACAAATGCGAGCCCAATAGCAATCAGGAAGAACGAGAAGAATTGGCCGCGGGTGAAACCGGCGATCAAACTCGCGTCCGGCTCGCGAAAATTCTCCACGATGATCCGAAAGATCGCGTAAAAGATAAAAAACAATCCGGTGAGGACGCCGTTCGGCTGTCGCATTCGGGTGCGGACGAACCACAGGATCGCGAACAACATGATTCCTTCAAAGAAGGCTTCGTAAAGTTGCGACGGATGGCGTGGCGTTAAAATAGAACGCAGCGCTTCCTTTACGGCTGGCTGATGACGGACCGCGGCGACGATCGCATCCGGTGAATTCAATGCGGGATCGATTGTCGCGCAGGTAGCGACAGCCTGCTGAGCCTCGCCAACATTTTCGGTAAGCTCTTTCGGAAACTGCATTGCCCAGGAAACGTTCGTCGCGCGCCCGTAAAGTTCGCCGTTAATAAAATTGGCGCAGCGCACCAGAAACAATCCAATCGGCGCAGACACCACCAGATTATCGCCGAGATTCGTCCAGGAAACCTTATGACGATGCGCGAAATAAAATGTGAAAAGCAAAACGCCGATCATGCCGCCATGGCTCGACATCCCGCCTTCCCACACCCGAAAGATCGACAGCGGCTCGCGCAACATCGCGGGCTTGTACAAGAGAACGTAGCCGAGTCGGCCGCCGATAATCACCCCGAAGAGCGCGCAACCGGTGATGAAATCGCCAACTCTCGACATCGGCAAGTCCGCGTAGCCGCGTCGGACCAAGATCCTGTAAACCACATACGCCGCGAGAAACGCGAGGACGTAACCCAGGCCGTACCACCGCGGCCCCACATTGTCGTAAATGCGGAAGATCAGCGGATCTAGATCGTGAACGTAATAAGCGAGCATCTGGGGCGCGATTGTCACCGCGGGCCCGAAGGGTTCAATACTTTTCGCAAAAAGGGCGCGGTCCGACTCGTCTTGTTTTTCGCGACCTGCTCCGGCGTCCCAAGGGCAACAACCTTGCCGCCATCCGAGCCCGCTTCCGGTCCGAGGTCGACGATGTAATCCGCCTCCGCAATTACACTTAGGTTGTGCTCGATGACGATCACGGTATTTCCTTCATCGACCAAGCGATGAAGCACCTTGAGAAGCAGATCGACGTCGGCCATGTGCAGACCGATGGTCGGCTCTTCCAACAGATAAAGGGTTGAACCCGGCTTGCGCATTTTGCGAATTCGCTCGTTTTCGGCGCGACCGACGCCGCGTTTGAGTTGGGTGACCAGTTTCAATCGTTGCGCTTCGCCACCGCTCAAAGTCGGGCTCGGCTGACCCAGTTTGAGATAACCAAGCCCGGTCTCGACCAGCAAGGAAAGTGGCCTCGCGATTTTTGGATGAGCCCTAAAGAATTCCGCCGCTTCCTCAATCGTCATCTCCATCACGTCGCCGATCGATTTCTCGTTGTAGAGAACTTCCAACGTCTGCGGATTGTAACGGCGTCCACCACAGTCTTCACATTCAACCAGTGCTTCGGGCAGGAAATTCATTTCCAGTTTGATTACGCCCTGACCCTTGCAGGTTTCGCAACGGCCGCCTTCGGCGTTGAATGAAAATCGGCTGGCGGAATAACCGCGGACGCGCGAGACCGGCAGCTGTGCGTACAGGTTCCGGATCTCGTCGAACACTTTAATATAAGTGCCGGGGGTCGAGCGTGATGTCTTGCCAATCGGTGACTGATCGACTTCGTAAACGGCCTCGATTTCTTCCGTGCCGCTAACCAGCTTGAACAGCTCACCGTTACCTTTTCGTTTCCTGGTTTCGAGTTGCTCGACGACCGCTGGCAACAAAACGTCGTGCATCAAAGTCGATTTGCCCGAGCCGGAGATTCCGGTAATGACCGAGAGCCGGCCAATCGGGAACCGGACATCTATATTTTTCAAATTGTTCACGCGAGCACCGTTGATCTTGATCCAGTTTTCAACCGCTTGGAGCGATCGCCGAGATTCGCGCGTTGGGTGACTCAGCGGTTTCTTTAAACACCGGCCCGTCTCCGAATTTTTCGCGCGCTCAATGTCGCGCAAAGTTCCAGTGGCAACGACTTCGCCACCGTGAATGCCGGCGCGCGGGCCAAGATCGACGATGTAATCCGCGCGGCGCATCGTTTCGTCGTCATGCTCGACGATCACAAGCGAGTTTCCTTTCTCGCGAAGCGCCTCCAAGGTATCGAGCAATCGCAAATTATCGCGCGGGTGAAGCCCGATCGTTGGTTCATCGAGAACGTAAAGCACTCCGCGCAGATTCGAACCAAGTTGCGCCGCCAATCGAATTCGCTGCGATTCTCCCCCACTCAAAGTTTTGGCGGAACGCCCGAGGGCAAGGTAGCCAAGTCCCACGTTTTCCATGAATCGCAGCCGCTGACGGATTTCCGGAATTAAGTCGGCCGCGATGGTCGCTTGGGTACCTGTGAATTTTAGCTTGTCTACTTTCTCCGCCGCCTCGCTCGCCGAAAGGTTCGTGAATTGATCGATTGTCATTCCTTGGACCCGAACATATCGCGCGACGTCGTTAATGCGTGAACCGTGGCATTTCGGACATTCATGCGCATCCGTTGCTTCGATCCACTCCGATTCGCGCTCGGCCCGAAGTTCGTTTTCCAAAACGGAATCGCTCGTCTCCTCGGCGGCAGTTTGAAATTCCTGGTCCCAGATTTCGCCAAATCCGCCACATTCTTCACAGGCTCCGTGTGGCGAATTGAACGAGAACAAACGAGGATCGAGCTCTTCAAACGCGCGACCGCAATTCGGACAACTCATTTCCGTGCTCAATACCGTTAGCTCGTTCTTCGTATTGAGTAACTGGGCCGTGCCGCGGCCAATGTCGAGGGCACGTTGCGCGAGATTTCGCGCTTTTGCGATCCGTTTTGCGTCAATCACACCGACAACAACGGAAATGGTGTGTTCTTTGAAGCGTTCGAGTTTGCGGAACTGCGAAACAGGAATGAGTTGCCCATCGACCAACAAGGTATCGAAGGCTTGACGTTCAGCCCAACGGGCCACGTCAGTGTGAAATCCTTTCCGCGCTTTCACGAGCGGCGCCAGGACCTTGAGCGGACCGCGCTTCGCTGCCGCTTCGATTTGCTTGACGATGGCCGCTAAGCTCTGGCTTTCGACCGGCAAATTGCACTCCGGGCAAAATTGGGTGCCGGTCTTCGCGAATAGCAATCGTAGAAAATGATAAACTTCGGTCACGGTCGCGACGGTTGATTTTCCGCCGCCCCGCGTCACTCGTTGTTCAATCGCAACGCTCGGAGGCAACCCGGTAACCAAATCGACATCCGGTTTTTCGAGTTGTTCGACAAACTGCCGCGCATAAGGCGACATGCTGTCGAGAAACCGGCGCTGTCCTTCAGCAAACAAAATATCGAAGGCGAGGGTGGACTTTCCGGACCCGCTTAGCCCCGTAATCACCACCATCTGATCGCGTGGGATTTTGACATCGATGTTTTTGAGATTGTGCTCTCGCGCGCCGTGAATGCCGATCCCGCCGTTTATCGCGTTGATGTTGAAGCGAGGCGGCGTTTCCGCTGCGCGAGCAATCTCAACGTTGTCATCCTGAGGGTAATTGAAGGACCTCTCAAATTTCCGCGAGGCTTTGCGGGACCCCTCGGTCCGAGCCGGACTGGCCTTTCCGCTCGGGATGACCGCGCGCAGAAACCTTCCGGTGTGCGACATCTCAATCTTCGCGAATTGCTCGGGCGTTCCCACTCCGACGATTTCGCCGCCTTCGTCCCCTGCTTCCGGACCAAGATCAATGACCCAGTCGGCACACTTAATTACTTCCAGATTGTGCTCGATAACGACGAGCGAATGACCCGCATCAACGAGTCGTTGGAATACTTGCAGGAGCATTGCCACGTCGTCGAAGTGAAGACCTGTGGTCGGTTCATCAAAAATGAAGAGATTTCCGAGTCCATGGTCTCCGCCGTTCTTTCCGGTTTCAACCTTCCGGTTTCCGGTTTCCGAAAGGTGACGAACGAGTTTCAAACGCTGTGACTCACCGCCACTGAGCGTGTTCAGTGGTTGGCCGAGGCGTAAATAACCGAGACCGACTTCGGCCAGAACGTCCAGCGGCTCAGACAATGTTTTGATCTCGCCTATTTGGGCGAAGAACTGGATCGCTTCGTGCACGGTAAGCTCAAGCAGATCGTGAATCGATTTGCCGTGCAGTTTGATCTTGAGAACATGGGGCTGGAATCGCTTTCCTTCGCACTCGGCGCAGCGGACATAGAGATCGCTCAGGAATTGCATTTCGATTTTCTCGAAACCGGTCCCCGAGCAGCGTTCGCATCGGCCACTTCCGGAATTGAACGAGAACGCGCTCGCAGTCAGCCCTTGCGATAACGCTTCCGGTTGTCCGGCAAACAGCTCGCGGACACGATCGTAAAGACCGAGATAAAGAATCGGAGTGGATCGTGGCGTGCGCGCGAGCGGTGATTGGTCGACCATTACCACTTCCTTAACGCGGTGCGCGCCGCTAACTGATTTGCATACGCCAGTTTCCTGCTCGGACGACTGACCTTTGGCGACGAGCAGATTCCGATAAAGCACATCGTGGATCAGGGTGGATTTACCCGAACCGGAAACGCCGGTGACGCAGGTGAAGATGCTCAACGGAATCTCAACATCGATGTTCTTGAGATTGTGCTCCCGCGCGCCGGTGATCGTGATCGATGAGTTCGACCTTCGCCGTGATTTGGGAATGGAAATTGTCTTCCTGCCGGTGAGGTAATCGCGGGTCAAAGAATGATGAGTCGCGTTCGGAGAACGCGCTCCACCTAAAAGAAATTCGTCGAGGGCTCCGCTGTACACTAAATCGCCGCCGCGCTCGCCTCGACCGGGGCCGATATCGATCAAATTATCCGACGCGCGAATGATTTGCTCTTCGTGCTCAACGACCAGCAGGGTGTTGCCCCGATCGCGCAAGTTATGCATGACCCGAACGAGTCGTCCGACGTCACGCGGATGGAGCCCGATGCTCGGCTCGTCCATCACGAAGAGCGTATTCACAAGCGACGCGCCGAGACAAGTGGTCAGGTTCACGCGCTGCACTTCGCCTCCGCTCAAGGTGCGAGTAGAACGATCGAGGGTGAGGTAACCTACTCCGACTTCGCACAAATAACTCAGCCGCGCGCAAATTTCGTCGCGCAACATCTCCGCGGTCGAATCGTTTTCCGCAATGTCAATCTTCGAGAGGAGATCGCGCGCATTGGAAATCGACAGCGCTGCGAAATCCGGAAGAGTTAAATACAAACCGGAAAACGGATAGCGGAGACCGGATAGATTCTCGTTGCGCGTCTTTTCTCTTCTCTCCGGTTTCCGATTTCCGCTTTCCGCTATTCGGAAATTGAGCGCTTCCGGTTGAAATCGTCCGCCGCCGCAGCTCGGACAAGTCGTATAGGAGCGATAGCGGCTGAGCAGCACGCGCATGTGCATTTTGTAAACTTGCGACTCGGCCCAGCGGAAAAAACCGCGCACGCCGTACCAGCGATCATCGTCGTAATCGTCATCGCTATAACTTTCTCCTCGTTCGCGCGCGGCAACGACCGACTTGTCGCCGTTGATAACAAACTCCTGATCGGCTTTTGGTAACTCTTCGAACGGAACGTTAATGTTCACATCTTCGCGGGCGCAGGCGCGGAGCAGATCCTTTTGCGATTCCCCGAATTCTTGGCCTCGAAAAACACGCACGACCCCTTGTTTGATCGCCAAGGAACGGTCCGGAATCGCCTTGTTCAGGTCGATCGTGATGGTCCGGCCGAAACCTCGACACTCGGGACAGGCCCCAAGCGGATTGTTAAAACTGAAGAGTCCTGGCGACGGCGGACGAATATCGATGTCGCAATGCGCGCAATGCCAACCAACGGAAAAAGGGTGAGGGTTGATCCGAGCCGGACTGGCAGTTGACGCAGGCTGAACATCGGAAGCGATTGGGATGACGTTTACTTTTCCTTTTCCGAACCGCAGCGCGGTTTCGAGTGCTTCGATTAACCGCGTTCGATTTTTGTCTGTAATCTCGATTCGATCTTGAATGACTTGAACCCGACCGCCCAAACGCAGCGATTTCTTTGGTTCGTCATCAACGCGGACTACTTCGCCATCGATCCAAACCCGCAGATACCCCTGCTGCTGGAGAAATTCGAAAAACTGCTTTGGCTCGGTCTTGGCGGGAACGGAAATCCAAAATGTAATTAAAATTGTCGGCGTTGCTTTTTCCCTCACCTGCTGCTTCGGTCCGAACCGGACTGGCATTACTTCCTCTCCCTGAGGGAGAGGAGTAAGGTGAGGGTCACTCGGAAAAATTTTGAAAACTTCATCGGCGATCGATTTCGCGGTTTCTGGTCGAATTTCGCGGCCGCAGTTTGGACAAAATGCTTTCGCGATCCTCGGCCAGAGCAATTTCAGATAGTCATTGATCTCCGTCATCGTGCCGACCGTGGAGCGCGAGGTCTTGACCGGGTTCGACTGCTCGATCGCGATCGCAGGCGGAATACCGCGAATGTCGTCCACCCGCGGCTTATCCATGCGGTCGAGAAATTGCCGCATGTAGGGCGAAAAGGTCTCGACGTAACGTCGCTGGCCTTCGGCGTAAATAGTTTCGAAGGCGAGCGAGGATTTCCCGGATCCACTCGGACCGGTAACGACGGTCAATCTCCCAAGCGGGAGATCGACATCTACGCCCTTAAGGTTGTTCTGTCGGGCGCCGCGAATCTCGACGCATCCACGCGTCAAAGGCGCAGTGATGCATTCCTTCTTTCCCTTCGTTCGAACCACCGGAGATTATCCGGGATTTGGAATCGGTTCGCAAATTAAGCCGGTTATTTTGCGAATTTTTCGGCGACCCGGTCGTGTTGCGCAATAAGCGCGCGTGGCATGTCTTTGCCCAACGTATCGAAGAACTTCTGCTGCGCCTCGAGCTCTTTTTTCCACTCTTCGGGCTTGATCGTGAACAGTGCCCGCATCGTTTCGCGAGTAATATCGAGCTCGGCGAGGTCGAAGTCCTCCGGGCGCGGAATTACACCGACCTCCGTTTCAGCACCGCCACCATGACCTTCGCAGCGATCAAGGATCCACTTCAAGACGCGCATGTTTTCGCCGAAGCCAGGCCACAAAAACTTCCCGTCCGGACCCTTACGAAACCAGTTTACGTGAAAGATGAGCGGAGGGCTGGTGAGGAGGGGGCCGATTTCTAGCCAATGCTGAAAATATTGACCCATGTTGTAGCCGCAAAAAGGCAGCATCGCCATGGGATCGCGGCGAACCTGACCGACCGCGCCGGTCGCGGCGGCGGTCGTTTCCGAACCCATCGTCGCGCCCAC
Organism: Chthoniobacterales bacterium; assembly: GCA_035473775.1. Taxonomy (GTDB): domain Bacteria; phylum Verrucomicrobiota; class Verrucomicrobiia; order Chthoniobacterales; family UBA10450; genus AV40. The sequence continues at coordinate 4,623 of DATINV010000081.1, read as the reverse complement.
GTAGGTTCCGTGCTCCCAATCGCGCGCTTGAAAAACAAGTGGCATGGTATCGCTCCGACGTCCGCCGAATATGATGGCGCTGATCGGAACGCCTTCGCCTTTTTCGAAATTGGGATCAAGAACCGGATTGTTCCGGCACGGCGCAGTGAACCGGCTGTTCGGATGCGCCGCTTTTTCCTTCGAATCCGGCGTCCAATCGTTCCCCCGCCAATCGATTGCGTGTTTGGGAGGCGCGCCATCTTTGCCTTCCCACCAAACATCGCCGTCATCGGTAAAGGCGACGTTGGTGTAAAGCGTGTCGTGCGAAATCGATTTCATCGCATTCGGATTGGATTTTGAATTTGTCCCCGGCACGACTCCGAAATAACCATTCTCCGGATTGACCGCGAACAAACGGCCGTCGCGGATCTGCATCCAGGCGATGTCGTCGCCAACGGTTGTGACTTTCCAACCGGCGAAATGTTTTGGCGGAATCAACATCGCAAAGTTTGTTTTGCCGCACGCGCTTGGAAAGGCCGCGGCCACGTAATGTTTTTTCCCTTCGGGCGATTCGACGCCGAGGATCAACATATGCTCAGCCATCCAACCTTGTTTGCGCGCGAGATAGGAACCGATCCGCAGGGCGAGACATTTTTTGCTCAGTAAAACGTTGCCGCCATAACCCGAACCAACCGAGATGATCGTGTTGTCCTGCGGAAAATGGCAGATCAGACGCCGCTCCGGATTGACGTCTAATAATGAGTGGACGCCGCGGTTCCATTCCGCTGCCGGATCGTTACCCAGTCTCTTTACTGCGATTTCTCCCATCCGGGTCATAATTCGCAGGCTCAGCACCACGTAGATCGAATCGGTGATTTCGAACCCGACCTTGGTCAGCGACGAATCGGGCGGCCCCATAATGTAGGGAATTACGAACATGGTTCGTCCGTTCATCGCGCCCTTCAGCATTCGCTGAAGTTTGGTGTAAGTCTCGGCCGGCGCGCTCCAGTTATTGGTCGGTCCGGCTTCCTCTTTGGTGGGCGTGCAAATGAAAGTGAATTGCTCAACCCGCGCGACATCGTTTGGATTCGAACGATGCAAATATGAGTGCGGCACTTTTTGCTCATTCAGCTTGTGCAAAACGCCCTGCTTCATTGCCTGTTCGAGCAGGAACTCCTCTTCGCGCTCCGAGCCGTCACACCAGAAAATATTGTCCGGCTTAGCGAGAAGCTCGACCTCATGGACCCAATCCAGCACGGCCTGGTTCTGTGGCTGATGATCGCCGATTCCTTTTGGCGCGGAGATGGCAGGTGCGAGATTTTTCATGCAATACGACGCCGACCCTGCAGGGTATGACCCCGCGAAATCGAGCGAGTTACGAATTTCATATGGTTCGCCCGGTTCTCCAAGATTTTTTTCGCCTGGCTGAACGGTTGCTTGCGCGAGCAAATCGACGGCTGTTTACTTAGAGCATGTTCGGGGTCACTACGTCTGATGACTACCGGCCGGTAACGTGGATGGGACGTTACCCGGTGGATGTGACGACAATGCTTGTCGGAATCCACGTGGTTTGTGCAATCGTGACAGCGTTGCTGGTCGGCTTCCTCCACGGCGGAGTGCTCAACTACGCAATGTTGGACAGTGCGCAGATCTGGCATGGCCAGGTTTGGCGACTCGTTACCTATGCCTTCATTCATCCGCCATCGGGCTACGCGTTGATCTGGTTCGCGATTGAAATGTACATGCTGTTTTTCTTCGGCCGTGAGGTGGAACGGTTCGTCGGTCGACGAGCCTATATTTGGCTTTACGCGCTTTTGTTGCTGGTGCCGGCGTTGATTCTAACGCTTTGGGGACTCACTACCCGCACCGGCCTTGCTGGATCAGGGGCGCTCCACTTCGCGGTTTTTACCGCGTTCGTCACTCTCTATCCAAACGTTCAATTTTTTCTCCGAATCCCCGCGAAATGGATTTTCGTAATCCTTGCCGCCATCGGAACTTTGAGCGGACTGGCCGCGCATGATTGGCAAGATTTGGTCGTCCTTTGGACCAGCATCGGATTGGCCTTTTTCTTCATTGAGATGCGTGGCGCCGGACCGGAGCTGGCCTGGATCAACGATTTCAAAGCGCGATTCCGCCCAAAACCGAAATTGTACGTTGTGCAAAAGTCTTCGACCCGAACCGTCGAGCCCGACGACGTCTACACCTCGGTCGATCCGATTCTCGACAAAATTTCCAAGTCCGGTATCGGCAGCCTGACCGAAACCGAGAGGAAAATTCTCGATCGTGCCCGCAATCGGTTGTTAAAAAAATCAGATTGAAGGAGCGCCCAGCAGCGTCGCGACGAAGTCCTTCACGTTCTCGGCGTGGAGCAACAAGGTTCGCAATGGCCGATCTTTGGTGATGCGGGCAATCGCGCCCACCACCACTAAATAATCGCTGATCAATCGTTCTGGCACCGCGATCAGGAAAATCAAATGAGCCGTCTCGCCGTTGGCCGTCCAGGGAATGCCAGCCTCACTTCGACCGATCGCCAGAACGATTTGATCGACCAGCGTTGTGCGGGCATGGGGAAAAGCGATGCCATCAGCGGCGTAAGTGGAATTAACTGCTTCCCGTGCGCGCAATTCTTCCAGGAATTTTTCGGCGTTATTGATCCGGCCGGCGGCAGCAAGAACGTCGACCAGTTCGCGCACCGCATCGGTCTGGGTTTGAGCACGGAGGTTGAGCGCGATTAGCTGGGGATTGATTAGGTCGGCAAGGGCAATAGCCATGATAATGTTGGATTCCGCTCCACTTATCCGGTTAACTGAATAGTCGTGGCAACCGAAAATAGCGCCCCTGCCGCAACCGAGGAAACCACCGTTTCGGTGCAGCGCAGCCTATATGACCCCGGCTACGTCAACGCGATGTCGCATTTCTATCGTGGTGAAATGGGACGCATCATGGTCTGGCGGCAACGACTCGATGTCACGACGAACTGGGCCATCACCAGCAGCACCGCGATTATTACCATCGCTTTTTCCAGCCGCGAGGTGCCCCACATCATTTTCTTCTTCAATGTCGCAATTCTCTGGGTTTTGCTCTGGATCGAATCCCGTCGCTATCGATTTTACGACGCGTTCCGCGCGCGGATTCGAATGCTAGAAGCGCATTTTCTCGTTCCGATGGTGATGGAAAATCGCGATCTGCTGCAGGGAGAATGGAAGAAACTGGTCTGCGAAGATCTGATCCTCCCTTGTTTCAAAATCAGCAAACTGGAGGCGATCGGACGCCGACTGAAACGGAATTACGTCTTTATTTTCATCCTCGTTCTGGTGGCGTGGATCACGAAAATTTTTCTCCACGCGCCGAAAGCGATGGAAGGCCCACTGGATTTCTACCGGGCCCTGCGGGTTGGTCATATTCCGTCGTGGGTAGTCGCGCTCGTGCTGCTTGGCACGTTTCTCAGCTCGATTGGTCTCGCGATTTACGTCGGCAAGAAATCATCCGGTGAAATTTCGGAGTTCGGAACGCACCGCTCTTTGTGGCGCATTTGAAAAACAGTGACAGGTGACGAGCTAAGAGTTCTTCATGTCTGATCACGGGTCACCGGTCACTGATCTCTTCAAGAAACTCGTTGAGATCGTTGCTAAGCTGCGTGCGCCCGGCGGTTGCCCGTGGGACAGAGAACAAACGAACGAATCATTATTGCCCGCGACAATTGAAGAAGCCTACGAGGTCGCCGAAGCCGCCCGCACCGGGAACGACGCGCATTTTCGCGAAGAATTGGGCGATCTTTTGCTCCTGGCGGTAATGCATGCTGAAATCGCGCGGGAAGCCGATCGGTTCAGCATTAACGACGTCATCCATGAAGTGACCGAGAAGCTAATCCGGCGACATCCGCATGTTTTCGGTCCTGTGGAGACAGGCTTCTCGCCTGCAAAAGCACCGGGTACCGCACCCGGGACAGCTGCCACCACATCTGCAGCAGTCCTCAAACAATGGGAAGCGATCAAGCGCGAGGAAAAGAAAGGCGATACTCATTACCTCGCCAGTTTGCCGAAAGCGCTGCCCGCTCTTCAGCGTGCACAAAAAGCACAAAGCAAAGTCGCACGGGTGAATTTCGATTGGGACGAGCTGCGCGATGTAATCGCGAAAGTGGAAGAGGAAATGGCCGAGCTGAAGCGAGCGATCGACAGCTGGGACAACCCAGCGATTGAAGATGAAATCGGCGACTTGCTCTTCACGGTCGTGAACCTCGGCCGGAAGTGCAAACTTGATGCTGAGACCGCACTTCAAGCCGCGACGAACAAGTTTGTTCGGCGATTCAATTTGCTGGAGGACGAGGTAAAGGCTCGCGGGAAAAAACTTGGTGAAGTCGATCTTGCCGAGCTGGATGCGATCTGGAACACGGTAAAGAAAACATCGAACGCCGAATTTCGAACGCCCAACGCCGAACAAATCTGAGTTCAACATTCGATGTTGGACGTTCACCGTTCGGCGTTTGCCTCTGGTTCGAGATCGTTCATATTCCCGTCCCCGATGCAGATCCTGATTAACTTCCTGCTGGCGATCTACGTTCTGGTCGCGTTGCTGATGGTCCTGATAATTCTGATGCAACGCCCCAAGAGCGAAGGACTTGGCGCAGCGTTCGGCGGTGGCGTA
>DATINV010000080.1:0-6338 GCA_035473775.1 Chthoniobacterales bacterium | reverse complement strand
AATGAGTCTCGCGGAATCCGGATATCGCCGCCGGATGCTCCAACGTGCGCTCGGGCGGAGATTTTAGCTTCCTCGATTCGTTGCACGCAATAAGTGCATTTTTCCATCACCCCGCGCATCCGGACGGTAACATTTGGGTTTTTTTGCAACTTCGTGACGTCTGGTGCTCCCTTTTCAGTCAACGGTGCGATGTACTCCGAATAGATCCCGAATTGCCCGGCGATTTTTTTCCGACCCACCGGTCGTTGGTTATAATCAAAGAAATTGAAGCGCCGAACCTTGAAAGGACAGTTGTTCGAGCAATAACGCGTGCCGACGCACCGGTTGTAAGCCATCACGTTAAGTCCATCCTCGCTATGAACCGTTGCATTCACCGGACAAACCGTTTCACACGGCGCGTTCTCGCAGTGCTGACACATCATCGGTTGATGCACCATCTCGGGATCGGCCGGATACTCGCCGTTGTCTTCATTAAAAGGTTTTGCGCTCGCAAAGTAGCGGTCGATCCGAATCCAATGCATCCAGCGGCCGTGTGACACCTGAAGTTTTCCGACAATCGGGACATTGTTCTCGGCCTGACACGCGATCACACATGCACTGCAACCGGTGCAAACGTTGAGATCGACCACCATTCCCCACTGTTGTTCGCCAGTAAGCGGCGGATGAGAGTAAATTGACGGCAAATATTTTTGTGGCTCGTCGATGCCCGCGCGCTTCTCGACGAAATTGTTGTCCTCCCGGTACTCGTCAAGTTTCGCTTCCCGCACTAATCCACGGCCTTCGAAGCTCCAGTGATCCTGAGTGATCGAGAGTGGATATTTCTTCCCAACCTTCGAAACCTTAATGCTTTCAATTGCTTTTCCATCCGCGACCGCGAAATGCGGATTGGCCCAGGTCCGAAGAAAATAGGCGTTGAAACCGGGGACATCGCCGTTCGGCGGGTTGTCCGCGACGGCGTCGCCCGCATACGGGAGCGGCCCGCGACCCGCAATCGGGCGACCATAGCCGAGCGGAATAGTAACTGAATTATCGGCGTGGCCGGGCGCCACAATGGCTGCGATTACTAATTCGCGTTTAATTGGCTGATCATTGGCGTCCCGCGCGCCTTCTGTGATTGTTATCTGAACGAGCTCGCCCGTATCAACGCCCAGAGACTTGGCAAAATCTGGACTCATCATTGCGCCGTTGTCCCAGGTCAGCTTAGTGATTGGGTCCGGCATCTCCTGCAACCAACCGTTGTTGCTGTAACGGCCGTCATCCATCGCGTAACTACGCGCGAAAACAATCTCCGGTGATTCAGTTGTCGGCACTGGCGACACCGGTGTCGCCGACCAAAGCTGTTTTGCGGGGCCGGCGGCAGCGGACGAATTGAAAGACGCCGGTCGATCATGCAAAGGAACGTGAGCAGCAAAGCCGTCGCGCAAGAACTTGGACCATGCGGCTTGAAAATCGCCGGTCGGCTTCGTCGCGCGAAACGTTTCCTGAATGAGCTCCGGCCCTTCCACTTTCGGCCGGCCGAGCAGGGCATTCATAAGCTCGATCTCACTCAGACCGCCGAACAACGGCAAAATCATCGGCTGAATCGACAAATACGAACCATCGCCCGCGAGCGCATCTCCCCAAGATTCGAGATAATGGGCCAATGGCACATGCCACTGGCTAATGGCCGATGTTTCGTCCTCGTGATAACCCAGTCGCACGACTTCCGGCACCTTCTTTTGTAGATCAGTCCAATCGATCGGAAATTTCTTGTCCGGGTCCTGGGCGACCGCTCGCGGTGCGTTGTAAACCGGATCGCCGCCCAAAATGAAAAGCTGTTTGATTTCGCCGCGGCTCATTCGGCTAGCCAGCTGCAAAATACTTTTATTGTTCCGATTTCGAGGAAATTCTCGAACGATGATCGTGCGGCCAATGTTCTTGAGCGTGGAATTGATCGCGTAGGCGAGCAGCTGAACCACGACTGGCTGTTGTTGCCCGGCCAGAACAATGCTCGAACCTGATTTGGCGACCAGATCACTGGCCAACTCGGTTAGCCATTGCTCGTTGAACTCCGGCGTTGCGCTCGGCGCGGTCAGGCTTCCAAGAAGTGAGACCAGCCCGGAATCCTTCGTCAGAGCGCTAATTTTTCCGGCGAGAAGGTAGGCGAAGACCGGGATCTGGCTCGCAGGCAAGCGCAACCGGTGGTCCGCCATCGCGCCGGTAATCGTGAATCGGTTCTCGACCACGTAAAGCCGGTTCATTGAATCGCCGGCGGATTTGACGCGGCGTCGTGCTGTAAACGCACGCGCGGACGCAAGATCGCCTTCGCCGCAATCGAGAAAATCGCTGTCGAGCGCGAGCACTACATCGGCGCGGTCGAACCGCGGAAGCAATCGAACATTTTCGCCGAAGCTCGCGCTGGTGGCATAGCCTTGCGCGTCACTCAGTGCCGGCTCGTAAACGCACCAGGTCAGTTTCGGAAATGCTTTCTCGAGCTCAGCGCGCAATCTTTCGCGGGTTGGAGAATGCACTTCTTCAACCAAAAACGCGAGACCATCGCCGGAGCCGAGCTGGCCGCGCATTTTATCGAGATAAGAGTCGAACTCCGCACGGCTGGAATCTTTCCCATGATTCACAAATCGCCGCGAACGCGTCGGATCGTAAAGATCAAGAACCGAAGCTTGGGCGAAAACATCTGTGCCGCCGGACGAAGCGGCATGAAGTGGATTGCCTTCGAGTTTGATCGGCCGTCCATCAACCGTCGTCGCGATCAGCGGGATCGCGCCGGTCCGCCGCGGCATTGCCGTGGCGTAGTAAAGAAATTTTCCCGGGATCGTCCACTCCACGCTCTTGGCGAATGGCACCATGTGCATCGTCGGACGGCGACAACTTGTTAGGCCGATACCGGCCAATGCCATCGACGCACCCATCAACTTCATGAAATCGCGCCGCGACCATTCGTTCTCCTCAAGCTCGGGCGCGCCGGCGGGAAATTCGCGTTCAAACCACTCCCGAAACTCCGCCGTATTGCTGTATTCGCCCAGACTGCGCCAGTATTTCTTACCGGTGAGTGCTTCTGGCGGATGTGTAAAAACGCGCTTCATCGGTGGCAGGTCTGGCAATTTTCTGAAGTTGTAATGTGCCAGCGCTCTTTCAAAGTCTGGCCAATCTCGGTTTGGCTGAGATGTTTCTTTTTCGACCAATCCTCGGTCACACCCTTTGGTTGACCGTATTTAGCAACGAACTCCGCCGGTTTCACGTCCTCCGGTTTCCAATCGAGATTCGTGATCTGATCCTCCGGGCGCAGGAAATTCTCGGGATGGCGGTGGCATTCGAGGCACCAAGCCATGCTCATTGGTTTCGCATCGTAAACTTGGGACATGTGATTGATTTGGCCGTGACAGCTCGCGCAACTAATGCCGCGGTTCACGTGCGCCGCGTGATTGTAAAAAACGTAATCAGGCAGGCGATGGATCCAGACCCAATCGATCGGTCGTCCGTCTTTCCAACTTTGGCGCACCGGCTCGAGCTTCGGATTGTCTTTCTGCACCTGGCTGTGGCAGTTCATGCATAACTGCGTATTCGGGACATTGGAATGCGCGGCCACTTCCACGAAACTATGGCAGTACCGGCAATCCATCCCGAGCTGGGTAACGTGAATGTCGTGCGGGAACGGCACCGGCTGAATTGGTTGATAGCCGACCTTGGTATATTTCGGCGTCACATAATACCAAGTGGCGGCAGTCAGGCCGCAAACAATCAGAAAGCCGGCCACCGCCATTTGCAGCGGCAACCAGTTGCACCAACGTGGAAAAAAATTCGCCATAACGTCAGCGCACTCCCACTGGGCCCAGGTACAGCCGACAACCTAGAAACGAACCAGAAGTGAAATTAGGATGTGCTTCGTTCAAACGCTGCAGAGTTAAGGTTGATTGCTCGCCTGCCGGAAAGGCAAGATTGTATAAATGGACGCAGTGCGAGCAAAAGAAAATTCGCGATTCATTTTCATAGCGTTGCGGCCACCTTTTCCGATACAGAAAAGGGGCCGGTTCGCAAAGCTGATCACGTCAAAACTTCAATCAACCGTCAAGTGAAAGCGTTCACGATATTATTTTCGCTTTGCGCGTTAAATTTCGCGGCCAACGCGGCGGAGAATGATGCCGACCTCCTTTTGTTAAACGGAAATGTTTACACCGTTAACGTTAAACAACCCCGCGCCCAGGCGGTCGCGGTCAAGAATGGCCGAATTGTCTATGTCGGCAAAAATGATGACGCACGAAAATTTCATGCCCCGCGACTGGTCGATCTCCACGGCCGCACGCTCCTTCCCGGCCTTACCGATTCGCACTGCCACATTTTTGGAATCGGTGAGCGCGAGATGCGTTTGAATCTTGAAGGGGCAAAGGCGCGCGAAATCTTTTTTGCGAAAGTTAAGGAGCGCGCCGACAAAACCGAGCCCGGGAAATGGATCGTTGGCCGGGGCTGGATCGAAACGTTTTGGAAACCGCCGACGTTTCCCACCCGCGAAGAGCTCGACAAAATCGCGCCTGATAAGCCGGTTTATCTCACCCGCGCCGATGGTCACGCGTCGGTCGTAAATTCTGCCGCTCTCAAGCTCGCCGGAATCGACAACCAGACGCCGGACCCCTTCGGTGGACAAATTCTGAAGACGAATGGCGAGATAAACGGAATGTTGCTCGATAACGCGCAGGACCTCGTCGCGAAAAATATTCCGCCTCCGACACAATCGGAACGCGAGCAGGCATTCCTGATTGGGATCGAGCGCGAAATCAAACTCGGCTGGTGCGAAATCCAGAATGCCGGCAGTCACCAGGAGGACATCGATCTTATTAAGAAGGCCTATACCGGCGGCCAGGCCAAGATCCGGTTGGTCAATTGCGTCTACGGTCCCGGCGAAGACGCCGAGCATTTCCTGAAAGAAGGCGCAACGCTTAAAGCGTTCGATAATCATTTCACTCAGCGCACGATCAAAGTCGTGTTCGATGGCGCACTCGGCTCGCGCGGGGCGGCGTTGCTTAAGCCTTACTCGGATCGGCCAGACACGTCCGGCTATTTCCGCGAAAAGCCCGAAGAGCTTTCGCCTATGTTCGAAGAAGCATTGCGCCGCGGCATTCAAGTCGAGACCCATGCCATCGGGGATCGCGCGAACCGCACGATCCTCGATTTGTATGAAGCCGCGTTTAAGGCCGTCCCGCCCGAGCAACGGCCAATCAAGGACCCGCGTTGGCGTGTCGAGCACGCCCAGCACGTCGATTCTGCGGACCTTCCGCGATTCAAGAAGCTCGGCGTGATCCCGTCCATGCAACCATCACACGCGATCAGCGATTTGTTTTTCGCGCCGGCGCGATTAGGCATAGCTCGCCTGGCCGGCGCCTACGCGTGGCAATCGTTTTTAAAATCCGGAGTAATCATTTGCGGCGGCTCCGACGCGCCAGTCGAACGCGGCGAGCCAATGATCGAGTTCTACGCGGCGGTTGCACGCAAGAGTATCAAAGGCGAATCAGGTCCAGGCTGGCATTCGGAGCAAGCCGTTACTCGCGAGCAGGCATTGAAAATGTTCACGATCTGGCCGGCGGTCGCGTCGTTTCAGGAAAAAGACAAAGGCTCAATCGAAGTCGGCAAACTCGCGGACTTCACCGTGTTGTCGGCCGACATCATGAAAATTCCGGCGCCCGAAATTCTAAAAACGCAAAACGAACTGACGATCATCGGCGGCGAGATCGTTTATCAACGTTAGCGCTACCGCCTTATATTCAAACCTGACTCCATCACCGGACTGGCGGCGGCATCAAAAGGAAAATCGCAACTAGAGCCAGTAAGAAGTAGGGAACGAGAACCGCGGCACCGGCATATTCCTTCGCCATTCGCTGTCCAAAGAATAGGCACAGGATTGCGAGCGCCGAAACCATCGCGCCGTAAAAGGCGATCGTTGGATCGTGGGCGGAAAACAGTAGCACCACAAATCCAATTCCGCTCAACACACCAGCTGAAAATTCAATTATGGTCAAAATCGTAAACAACAGCGGCACCATCCCAGCCAGCAAACTTTTGCCGAAATGCCCGCCCAGCCATTGCAGATTTCCTTGCCGATCCACAATTTTGTCGATCCCGGATTGCAAAAACAAAATCGCCAGGAACGCCGAAACGAGCAGTCTTGCCACCAACAGAAGTCCGACGACGGAAATCGACAAGCTTTGCATGAGTCTAGCCTAACGACACCGATCGCCAGTTACGAATACAAATATTCGTCGTGATACTCCCTTTGGGGGGCGAACTGGACGGATTGGTCGCCGCCCAATTCGGGATACTCGAAGATTTTGCCTTCGTAATTGCGGATC
>DATINV010000079.1:0-8675 GCA_035473775.1 Chthoniobacterales bacterium | reverse complement strand
GTGATTGTTTCCGGTCACCTCGATTCGTGGGATTTGGGAACAGGTGCGATCGACGACGGCGCAGGCGTGGCGGTTTCAATGGAAGCGGCAAACTTGATTCACAAATTAAATTTGAAACCGAAGCGGACCATTCGCGTAATCGCTTGGATGAATGAAGAAAACGGGACACGCGGTTCCAAACAGTACGCGAAAGACCATGAGAAAGATTGGGCGAATCATTTCGGAGCCATGGAAACGGATAACGGCGCGGATCACCCAGTTGGAATTCACGTGAAAGCGAAGCCGGAAGTAAAGACGTTGCTAAAACCGGTCGCGGCAGTTTTACAGGAATCAGGCGCGGGTGGCCTGGAATTGAGTGAGCACGCCGGCGCAGACATCAGCCCGATTGAGAAAGCAGGCGTGCCTTCGTTCGCACCGATCCAGGACGGGCGGTTTTATTTCAATTATCATCACACCGCGGCCGACACTCTGGACAAAATTGATCCGAGAAATTTGGCGCAAACTTCAGCCATCGTGGCAGTTTGGGCGTACGCGATGGCGAACGCAGAGCAGCCGATGCCGAGATAAGTGGAGGGGCATGCTCCGTCATGCCTACTAATAGGGACGCGACGGAGCGCGTCCCTCCAGACGAGAACGGCATCGTCAGGCCCGATAAGTTTTGGTAGTAAGCGGGCGTGAGCCTGGAGACGATCAATTTGATCGCGCAGTTAGTGGCCGCGATTGGCGTGATCGCATCGTTGTTTTATTTGGCGGCGCAAATTCGGCAGAATACCCGCTCGCAGCGATCGGTCGTAGTCGATTCACTCACCAGCTCGCTGATTGCGGTACTTGGCCCGCAAGCGTCTGATCCAGCTCTCACGCGCGCCTGCGCTGCAGCCGTCGAGGATTGGAATGGCGCTCACGAAGAAGATCGCCTGCGAGCTGCCTGCGTTCTACTGGCCTTATTTAAGCTTTCTGAGAACGCGTGGTTTCAGCAGCGCCAGGGGACGTTGGATCGCGAACAATGGCAAGGTTGGGATCTTTACGCGCGTGCCTACTACCATCGACCGGGCGTACAAACTTGGTGGTCGCTACGTCGTGGAATGTTTTCCTCTGGCTTTCGCGATTATCTTGAAGCTACGAAACCGATGGCGGAAGTCGTTCCGCTCACTGAACTGATTCGCGGCAAATCGTGAATCGCATGGAAGGAATTTTTCCAAATCGTCCCGAGGCGGGCCGGTTTCTTGCCACAAAACTGAGTAAATATGCGGGCCGCAGTGACGTTGTCGTTTTAGGACTGCCGCGCGGCGGCGTTCCAGTTGCCTACGAAGTCGCCCAAGCGCTGCGTGTTCCACTCGACGTTTTCATTGTGCGCAAGCTGGGCGTGCCGGGATTCGAAGAACTCGCGGTGGGCGCGATCGCGTCCGGCGGGGTTCGGGTATTGAATCCGGACGTCGTGAGCGCGTTGCCGAACGCGGATGAAATTATCGACGCGGTGACGGAGCGCGAAACCGCCGAAATGGAACGGCGCGAGCACGAATATCGCGACGGCCGGCCACCGCCGGAAATTCGCGGACAGACGGTGATTCTAATTGATGACGGCCTGGCCACGGGCGCAACGATGCGTGCCGCAGTCAAGGCGTTGCGGCAACGCGGTGCAACGAAGATCGTCGTTGCGGTTCCAGTTGGTCCTCCGGATACCTGCCGCGAATTCGAAGACGTGGCCGACGAAGTGGTTTGCGCGAGCGCTCCGGAATTTTTTCAAGCAGTCGGCCAGTACTACGAGGATTTTTCGCAAACGAGCGACGAAGAAGTGCGCGAATTACTGGCCCGGGCGGCGCAGGCAAGCTGAAAGACGTTTGTTGGTAGGGCGAAAGTCCTCTCGAGCCGCTGGGGCCTGAGCTAATCGCGATCCCAGACTACTGCGGTGAAGTTTCGGGGGTCGGTGAAGTCTGCGGAGTCGCGGGCGGATTCCGATGCCACAGGCCGTGGTGTTGATGCTGCATCCACTGCCGGCGGCGGTCTTCCATTTGTTTCAGTCGTTGCTGTTGTTCCGGCGTGAGAAACTGGGCGATCTCTTTATGGGATTCGACGATCACATCGCGAACCCGTTTACCGGTGTCACCACGAATTTCGGAGAGCTGGGTCGCCGTTTTGTCGATAATTGGCGAAATCTTGGCCATCTGTTCGTCGGTCAAACGAAGCTGCCAGCGCAAACGGTTTTTCATTGTCTGGGCGACGACCCCGGTGGGATGCTGCCCAAACATGAAGTGATGACCAATGGCCGCGGTCACGAAGACGCCAGTCGCGCCGCCGGCCATGAAGACGAGGAGAAAGCCGGCGATCAGTTTCCACTTCAGCGCACTGTTCATTGCGCGACCTCGTCCTGGATCGCGGAATCGGCAATAGCGAATTCATTCCCGGATGCCAGCATTGCGTCTGTGTTGCGATCAACCTCCAGATAAGCGCCGGCACTCGCGAAAACAATCACCGCGGCCGCAACTACCGCGACTCGACGCAGCAGGGCCGCCAGAGCGGAGCCGTTCCCGTTTCCATTTCGCCGGGCCAGCGCAATCACGCGAGTATCGAAACCGAACGGCATTTCGGCCGGCGCGACGTCAGGGGCCTGGGCCGCGTTCCGCAGCAATCGATCGATATCAATATTTTTCATGAACTTGTTCCGACTCCCAATTTGGTAAGCTGCGCTTTCAGTTTTTGCCGGGCTCGAAACGCGCGCACTTTGATTGCGGCAACGCCGATCCCGGTGATCTGGTGAATTTCTTCGACGGATCGGCCCTGCAAGTAAAGCAAATCAATGATCAAACGCTCCACCGGCTTCAGAAATTCCAACAGATGTTCTACCAGCTGACGGGAGGCGAGTCGATTGTCGGGCGCGAGCTCCTCGGAGGAAACCGCCAGATTTTTCACGACAGCTTCTTCTTGCTCGCTCAGGTCTGCGTGGCGCAGCTCCGGCCGTACCCTCTCCGATTCAATCTGAGTAAGGCAGGTATTCACCGCGATGCGCGAGACCCAATGCTCCAGCGGCACCTTACCCGAAAACTGGGAGAGTTTTTGAAAGACCTTGATGAAGATCATTTGGCAGAGATCCTCCTCAGAAGTTCGTCGCGGCCGATGGGACCGGACCATTTTCGCGACCAGCGGATAGAGCCGGCGCACCAGTTGGCGAGCCGCTTCATCGTCATGCCGAAGCGCAGCTTGGACCAGCGCATCAGGTTGAGGATCATCCATGTCCAAATCGCATCCACACTATAGTCAAAGACGGGTGAACGCGTGTCGTGGTTACAAGTTTCGCGGGCGCAGGACGATAAAAATTAAATGTAACCGGCCTGTTCGGGATGCCGTCACAGTTATCAACAGCCCGAAGAAGGCGGGCGTAAACATGCAAAAGAAAACAAATATGAAACGCAACCTACTGACACTCGTGACAGCGGGAGCGATTGCGCTGGGTGGCTTTGCTTTGGTTAACGCGCAAGACGGGACCGGGCCGGCCGGCCGCCGCGGCTTTCGCGGACACCGATTTGGCATGGAGCATCTGACCAAGTCGTTGAACCTGACGCCTGACCAACAGGCCAAGGTCCAACCGTTGTTTGATCAGGCGCGTCCTCAAATCATCGCCATCCACAAAGATGCGATGCAAAAAACTCACGCAATCATCGACAAAACCATGTCGCAAATTCGCCCGATGCTGACGCCCGATCAGCAAACCAAGTTCGACGCGCTCCAAAAAGCTCGTCAGGACATGCGTAACGCGATGCAGGAATTGCACGCCGCGATGGCGGAATAACTCCTAAGGGGTCATGGAAGGAATGACGGCGGCGGCCAGAAATGGTCGCCGCCGTTTGTGTAGGGCTAATAGCCCTTTCAAGGCTGGGACATTGGATCATTGAAAATCAAGTCCGGAAGGACGAAAGAATCTTTGTCGTCCCTTGCGGGACTCGTTTCCTTTTGAACATTCTACCCAGCGTTGAAACGCTGGGCTATTTTCGCTGTGAACTTTTCAAAGAACTCTTTGACCAAGCCCTTCATGGCCAAGATCGACGGCGATCAGTTGCGCGAGATCCAGAAACGTCACGCCGGTTCGAGCGCTCGTTACGCCAAGTACGCTGATGTCGAACATTGGCTGGCGATCAACTTGCCAAGGATTCAGGAATTGAAACTGGACGAGTCCGCGCCAAAACAAATCCTCGATCTCGGATGCGGCGCCGGGTTCTTTTTGTTTCTGGCAAAGCACTCCGGCCATTCCTGCGTCGGGGTCGACGTCGGCGATTATCCGCTTTCCAATGAACTGATCCAGCTCTTCGGTGTCGACCGGCTAACCTGGCGCATTCGCGCGTTCGAGCCGTTGCCCGATTTCGGGCGGCAATTCGACCTAATCACGGCGTTTTCGGCGGCCTTCAATCGCAACGCGGATGAAACCCGCGGTTGGACGCCAGACGAATGGGAATTTTTCCTGAACGACCTCGAGCGACATCGTAAGCCGAGCGGCCGGATCCTACTCGAGATCAACTCCGGCAAAGATAAAAGTTATTTTCCCAACGAGGTGCGCGAGTTTTTGGTCAAGCGGGGGGCGCGGGTCGAAGGCGAGCGGGTTTACCTCGAGACGTGATGGAGGGACGACCTCCGGGTCGTCATTTTTTCTTCGGACGCGACGGAGCGCATCCGTGCAGTTCAAGAGCGCTTTTTGCCGAGCGAAAGCAGGAAAAGCAAAACAGCGAGGCCGGCCAGAACGCCTGCCACGATGAAGGCGGTACTGCCAATTTCCGCTCGATAGTGGAAATCGCTCTTGATCCGTCCCGCCCAGCCAATAAGCAAAAAGAGCAGCGCGGTATAAAGCAGGATTACGCTGATTCCTCTCTGGTCGTCCGTTTTCATCCGTGATGTGTTCGCATCTCCATCTACGATTTGGCCTTAAATTTCAAGCCTGCAATTGACAACAGGATGACGAGGTAACTGACTACAATACCGAAAGATCAGTTGCCCGGCATCTTCTCGGGCATGGTCACCCATTTGCCGCCCTGAGAAGTGAGAATCGGCAGTTCTTCCATCATGAACTGCGTTTTGCCAAGTGCGCCGATCATCTTGATGCCGGTGGCGTGAAAAAACCATGCGCTCATTTCTTCGCCAGTGTGGCAGCCCCAGCTCTGGACGTAAGCGTTCTTGGCGAAAATGTTGCTGTGAATCTGCTTCAATTGCGATTCGTGCAGAAACGATTTCGATGCGCTATCGACGTTGCTGCTGTAATCGAACATGAAGCAGGCGCGGTTGGAGTGCCCGAAATATTCCCACCCGGCGACCTTCAGTTTCCGCCGGTCCTGACCATTGTTCAGGTAATTGATGACGTCATCGCCATTCTTAATCCAGACAAGCTTGATGTTGAATTTGTCCCGAATAGTTCCGATCAGTGAAATGAGATCCTGCTTTTCCTGCGACATGCGATCGAGGTAGCCCTGTTTGTAAACGAGCCAGGTGATTGGTGCATCCGGTCCGAGGCCCTCACGGAGTTGTTCCGTCCGCAAGCGCGCTGCCCGGACGAAATTGGCCCACCAATGATCGTGCGGTTGGGCTTTGTATTGCTCCCATTCTTTCAGCGAAGGACCGCCGACCAGAAGCACCCATTCGCCCTTCGGGATGTTGTCACCTGCTTTTGCCACAAGTGGCAGGAGCGAAACTAGCCAAACCAGGAGCAGACGTTTCATGCAATTGGGCGGGTAGCAGTATTTATGCAGGAAACGAAAAACTGCAACTTTGGTTGATGACATTAGCACCGCGCTTCACCGCGGTGATAGGAGTTTCCGTAGGTGCGAAAACGGTTAAATGGGTTCCCAATTTCTCCTGTGGCAGGATCCCCAGGCTAAAGCTCGGCATTGATGAGAAACTTGCGACAAACTGTCTATTGCTCGTCGCGGACCAAGTCCTTCAACGTCTGGCGCTTCCGAATGAGTTTCACCTTGTCGCCTTGGACGAGCGCTTCCGCCGGCAACGGTCGTGAGTTGTAATTTGACGCCATGGTAAACCCGTAAGCACCTGCACTAAGAACCGCCAGCAGCTCGCCTTCGCTGACTTGCGGCATTTCGCGGTCCAGGGCGAAGAAATCACCTGATTCACAAACCGGCCCGACGATATCAATCGCGCGATTCGGTGAATCGCCCCTCCCTTTTTCGACCGGGACGATCTCGTGATACCCCTGATACAGCGCGGGCCGGATCAGGTCGTTCATTCCAGCGTCCACGATCACGAATCGTTTCTGGGCCGCGCTCTTAATATAGAGGACGCGCGTGATCAGGGCGCCGGCATTGCCGACAATGAAGCGACCGGGCTCGAGCAGGATGCGAAGGCCGAGGTCGCGGAGCGGCGGAATGATTGCGTTCGCATAATCGCCGACGCTGAACGCCGACGCTTCTCCGCCGTGATCGTGCCACCATTTACCTGACCCACTTTCCAATGCGCGCCGGTAAATGATTCCCATCCCGCCACCGATGCTGAAAAACTTAATGCCGTATTTTGATTTCAGGTCTCGAGCGAGCGGCGCGACTTTGTTTATCGCGGCGGCGAAGGGATTAGCTTCGGTGATTTGCGAGCCGATGTGCATCTGCACTCCGACAATCTCGACATTGCCCAGTTTCGCGGCGCGTTCGTAAACCGATGGAGCTTCGGCAAGTGCAATACCGAATTTGTTCTCGTGCGACCCGGTCGAGATGTACTTGTGGGTGTGCGGATCGACATCGGGATTGACCCGCAACGCAATCGGAGCGCGGACATTTTTCTCGCCGGCGATTTTATTGATTTGCTCGAGCTCGGCTTCGCTCTCGACGTTGAAACTGTAAACGCGCCGGTCGAGGGCATATTCGATTTCGGCGCGAGATTTTCCAACTCCGGCAAAGGTGCACTTTTGCGGATCGGCGCTGGCGTTGACCGCACGAAACAGTTCGCCGCCGGAAACGATGTCGAATCCGGCGCCGGCATCGGCCAGGAGTTTCAAGATCGCGCGGTTCGAGTTGGCTTTGACCGCGTAACAAATTAGATGATCGAGCGAAGCGAGTGCGGCATCGAGCCGGGTGAAGTGATCGACAATCGTGGTGGCGCTATAAATATAGAGCGGCGTTCCGAATTCAGCCGCGGCCTGCGTGAGATCGACATCTTCGCAGTAAAGCTTTCCGTTACGGTAACCAAACGAATGCACCGCTGAATGTAGCAGACGCGTTATCTTCTAACATGGCCAAGTAGGAACCGCACGGCTGGACAGCGCCCCGTGGTTGGATTACGAGTGCCAAACCAGCGAAATATGGACGCGACCAGCATTTATTTCCTGATCTTCGGCGTACTGACAATTATCGGCGGCGTAATCGGTTACGTGAAGGCCGGTAGCCTGCCGTCGATAATCGCCGGCACAATTACCGGAGTATGCTTGCTAATTGCTGGCTGGATTTTGCCCGCGAACCGGACCACTGGGCTCGTCATCGGTTTGATTGTTTCGCTTTTGCTCGCCGCGCAGTTCTTACCGAAATTTCTCCGCACCAAAAGTGTGATGCCTGCCGGTTTGATGTCGATCTTAAGCGTAATCGGCATTGGGTTGGCGATTGTCGCCTGGTTGAAGAAGTAATCGGTGGCAAAACTTAGCACACTGCGAAGGCTGGTGGTTTTGCTCGCAGCCATTGTCTTCGGGCTGATTCTCTATCGATGGATTTCGCAGGAACGGTTGCAGTACTTCGCGCCGCGCGAAGAACAGGCTACGCCGACGCCAGAGCCATCGCCGACGCGGCCACCAGCCATTGGCGGTAAACTCGAGACTGGACGTTTGTTTAGCGGAATCACCTTGCATGCCACGGTCGAGCCAACGCCGGGCGCAGACGCAACAACCGAACGGGTCGATCCAGAAAGTTATGTGCTGGAATTGAAACTGAAGCCGCGAATTCCGACGCCGAACCGGACGATCGAGGAACTTGCGAAAGTGAATCCGAAACTCCCGGAACTGTTACCGGCGCTTTCAACGATGCTTCCAACGGAGCCGGTTTCACCGTTGTTCGCTCAGCTTTACGAAACGAAAATACAAATGCTGCGTGCGAATCTTAGCCGGTTGGATGTTCTGCTCACGCGTCACAATTTTTTCGATTGCCAGACGATCCTGCAATTGCAGCATCCGCAAACGCACCGCAAAGCATTGCTGCTTCAGGCGGACATGGACGTTGATGCGGACGGGTCCGATGGCGATCGAATGACGGTCGGCACCGGTGCGCCGACGAATTTCAAACCATTCACCAGTTATCGATGGGCGAAGAAAACTTCGAAGCCGAACCCCTATCTCGCGGCGACACAGGAAAAATTAAAACGGGCGGAGGATGAATTCGCGGCCAAGACCACGACGGCTGATCGCAAACGGGATTTGCGGAACGCGATCACACAACTGCGCGCGGAAGTGACGACGCTGCAAAAGTACAGCTTCCTGATTGGCACAACTGATCCTTACATCGTGATTCCGGGCGCATTTGCTCACGAAAAGGACGGCGCGAGAACCGGCGACTATGCGCTGGTCATTGTCGGTGATGGAATTTATCCGGCGATCATCGGCGATATCGGGCCGAATGATAAAGTGGGCGAGGCGTCGTTCCGAATCGCGAAAGAAATTAATCCGCAATCAACACCCTACAGCCGGCCGGTCAGCGAGTTAAAAGCAACGT
>DATINV010000078.1:0-6062 GCA_035473775.1 Chthoniobacterales bacterium | reverse complement strand
CGTGCGCGGATTGATGAACGTGCAGTTCGCGGTCAAAGGCGAAGACGTTTACGTGCTGGAAGTTAACCCACGCGCCTCCCGCACGGTTCCGTTCGTGAGCAAGGCAATCGGTATTCCGCTGGCGAAGTTCGCGGCCAAAATCATGGCAGGCAAGACGTTGCGTGAGCTCGAGTTTACCAAAGAAATCCTGCCGAAACATTTTTCGGTGAAAGAAGCTGTTTTCCCATTTCTCCGCTATCAGGGAACAGACATTTCGTTAGGCCCAGAAATGAAATCAACCGGCGAAGTCATGGGAATGGATGTCGATCTCGGACTTGCCTTCGCCAAGTCGCAGATGGCCGCACCGCCGCCGTTGCCAAAAAAAGGAAACGTGTTCATCAGCGTGAAAGATACCGACAAGGAATCAGTCATTCCGCTGGCCCGCGAATTTTTAAAGCTTGGATTCGGAATCATTTCGACCAGCGGAACCGCGGACGCGCTGTCCGCCGCGAAAATTAAAGTTAAAAAAGTATTCAAGCTTCACGAAGGCCGGCCAAACGTGCTCGACCGCGTGAAAAATGGCGATATCAACTTCATCATCAACACGCCCAGTGGAAAAATTCCCCGTGAACACGAAGTCAAGATTCGCAATGCCGCGCTCGCCGCAAAAATTCCGATCATGACCACGGTGCGAGCGGCCCAGGCGAGCGCAAACGGAATACGGTCGTTGCAAAAGGCGAAGCTCCAGGTGAAAAGTTTGCAGGAATATCACGATAAATGACGAAACAAATTCGAATGACTAAAATCCTGTTGCCTTTGTTGTTTGCCATATTGGCAATTGGTTGTCGGGAAGAGAAAAACGGAAATTCCGCAGCCGGTTCGCAAAACGAGAAGTCCTCGGTCAGTTCCCCAAATGAAGTCGCGGTGATTAAAACGAGCGAGGGTGACATGGTCGTGCAGTTCTGGACCGATGCCGCGCCGAACACGATCGAGAATTTCAAGAAGCTCGCGAAGCAGGGTCTCTATGACGGAACAATCTTTCACCGGATCGTGAAAGGATTCATGATCCAGGGCGGAGACCCGAACTCAAAGGACCCGGCCAAAGAAGATACTTATGGCGCAGGCGGACCCGGCTACAAAATCAAGGCTGAGTTCAACGACCATTCGCACGAGCGCGGGGTGATCTCGATGGCCCGCGAATCCGATCCCGATTCGGCTGGGTCGCAATTTTTTATCTGCCTCGCGCCAGTGACGCGGCTCGATCATCAATACACGACGTTTGGAAAGTTAATCAAAGGCGACGACATCCTCGAGAAAATCGGCGACACGCCTGTTACCCGAAACAGCATGGGCGAAATGAGCAAGCCGACCCAGCGAATCACCATCGACAAGGTCGACATCGTTCCGGCGGATTCAGTGAAGTAAAGATTCGCTAACACCTGGCTTTGGCCAGGTGAAGGAAATGACTCTGACCATAAGCCGTTTAAACGGCTTACCGGTTGCGCGGATGCAGACACCGGGCTAAAGCCCGGTGGACTGACAATGGCTAAAGCAAAGGCAAACAAAACTAAAGTCGCGCTGGTGCAGATGAAGTGCGGCGTGGACCCGGAAAAGAATTTTTCGCGGGCGCTGGGCTTCATCCGCGATGCGGCAAAGAAGGGCGCAGAGATTGTTTGCCTGCCAGAACTTTTTCGATCGCAATATTTTTGCCAGGCGGAAGACCACAAGAATTTTGAGTTGGCCGAAGAAATTCCCGGCGAATCGACAGCCGCGCTCTCTCAGGTCGCGAAGGAGCTTGGCGTCGCGATTGTCGCCTCGCTCTTTGAAAAACGTCGGGCCGGTGTTTATCACAACACTGCGGCAATCATTGATGGCGACGGAAAATTTCTCGGAAAATATCGCAAGATGCACATCCCGGACGACCCGCTTTATCACGAGAAATTTTATTTCACGCCGGGCGATCTCGGTTTTCAGGCGTGGGAGACAAAGCGCGGCAAGATCGGTGTCTGTATCTGCTGGGACCAATGGTATCCGGAAGCGGCGCGTCTGACCGCGTTACGGGGAGCCGAAATTATTTTCTATCCGACGGCGATCGGCTGGCACCCCAGCGAGAAAAAAGAGTTCGGCGCGGCGCAGCACAACGCGTGGGAAACAATCCAGCGCAGCCACGCGATCGCGAATGGCTGCTACGTTGCAGCCGCGAACCGCATCGGTCACGAAACGCCCGCCGGCGGGGACGGCATTGAATTTTGGGGACAAAGTTTCATCTGCGGCCCTGACGGCGAAATTCTTGCCAAAGGGTCAGTTCGCCAAGAAGAAATCGTGATGGCAGAAATCGACTGGGCCAGAGTGAACGAGCATCGGACGCACTGGCCGTTCTTGCGCGACAGGCGCGTAGACGCTTACGCAGGAATCGAGCAACGCCTGCTTGATTGAGAGTTTTCATTCACTCAGAACCGCCTAGGTTTGGGGGATGAAAACAATCCTCATCACAGCAATGTTTTGCGCGCTCGCCTCTTTCGCGCGGGCGCAGGAAGTTTCGAAGGCGGCGGCGACGTTGGAGCCGAAGTCCGGCAGTAAAGTGACCGGCACTGTTACGTTCACCAAGGTCGGCGATGGCGTGCAGGTCGTGGCCGACATTCAAAATCTAACACCGGGCAAGCACGGCTTTCACATTCACGAAAAAGGCGATTGCTCGGCACCGGATGCAGCATCAGCCGGCGCGCATTTCAATCCGACGATGAAACATCATGGTGGACCGATGACCCTTGACCATCATGAAGGCGACCTCGGCAACATTACCGCGGACGCATCCGGCAAAGCGCACTTGGATTGGAAAGGGAAGCTGAGCCTTACCGGCAAGGATTCGATCATCGGCAAGTCGGTCGTCGTTCACGAAAAGGAAGACGACCTCAAGACCGATCCGTCTGGAAATTCCGGCGCGCGCATCGCGTGCGGCGCAATCAACGCGGCTGATTAAGATCGGCTAAGAGGTAAAGGAAGAGTTCGGATCGAAATGCAATTGCTGACGCTGAGCGAAATTCGCCGGGCCGCCCAAAGCGGGCCGGTCACCGCGAGCGCTCATGTGCAGGTCGAATCCGCGACTCCAAGAGTCACTCGCGAGCAAAAACCGTATTGCGAGCTAGGCCTAGCCGATGCGTGTGATCGGATGACGCTGCGGGTTTGGAGCGACCACCCGAATTACAAAGCATGCGGCGCGCTGACTAACGAAAGTTTCATTGAGCTCACCGGCGATTTTGCTTCGTCGCAATTCGGACTCGAAGCCACAAAGTGGACGATGCGGCCTTTGATGCCGCAGGAAAAAAACGATCTTCTCCAAGGCCCGGCGGAGCTGCGGGCGAAACAGGCGGAAGATTGGAAATTCATTCTCGAAACCATTGGCAAGATCAACGATCCGCGTTTGCGCGCGTTGTGCGACGCGTTCGTAAAAGAGTTTAGCGAACGTTTTCGAAGGACGGCCGCCGCTCGAAGAAATCATCACGCGCGGAGGGGAGGGTTGGTGGAGCACACGGCCCAGATGATGCGACTGGCGACGGCAATCGCGCCACTTTATCCGCAATTGAATGCCGATCTTTTGATCGCGGGAGTTCTTTTTCACGATTGCGGCAAACTCTGGGAAAATCATTATCCAGAGAGCGGTTTCGTGATGGATTACGACGAGCGCGGTGAATTGGTGGGACACATTTCGATCGGACTCGAGCTGGTTAATTCGCTCTGGCGAAAAATTTCAGCCGAGAATGACGCTACTTGGAAAAACGTCAGCCCGTCATCAGAAGACGTGCGCTTACACTTGCTGCATCTGATTGGTGCGCATCATGGAGAACATCAGTTCGGTTCGCCGGTCGATCCGAAAACGCCGGAGGCGATGGCGTTGCATTACATCGACAATCTGGACGCGCGTCTGGAAATGTTTGCCGCCGGTTACTTGATTGCGAAACCGCTGGCCGAACGGATTTTCGAACGGGTCCGGCCGCTGCCTAGCAGGCTCGTAAAATCACTCGAGATTTTTCGGATATCGACTTCGTCGGCGAAATCGGACGACGAATTATTTTAGCCGAAGTCGACGCCGCGCTTCACCGAGATAGGTTTCGTCGATTTCGAAGCCATAGAATTTTTTCACATCTGAATTTTTCGCGGCGACGGCCGAATTTCCGATTCCTAGAAACGGGTCGAGCATCGTTTTTACCTGCGCGACGCCCTGCAACTTGATGCACCATTCCGCGAGCTGGACGGGAAATGTCGCGGGGTGTGGACGTTCATTCTCCCGGCTCTGGATTGTTTTGTAGGGAATAAACCAGGTGTTGCCGCGACACCGTTTATCGCGCCCCCGAGTGTGCGACCACCGGCCGATGTTGCTTTTGTCCTGATAGGGTACTCCCAGCGCGAGGCGATCGAGTTCAACGCGTCCTGTCTTCGTAAAATGAAAAATGTATTCGTGGCAATCGTTCAAGAATCTCTTCGAGCTGATCGGCTTGAAATGACCAAACGTCCGATCATCGATCGCGATCGACTTGATCCAGTGGACGGTGTTTTGCAAAACGAAGAGATCGCGAAGTTCAAAAACGATTTCGTGTGGCAACATCGGATTCGACGGCGCGGCACCGATGTTAAGGAATAATGAACCACTCGGTTTGAGAACTCGCAGGATTTGCTCGGTCCAGCTCTGGCACCACTTCAAGTAGGATTGTCGATTTTCCCGGTCGGAATATTTGCGATAACGAATCCCGAGGTTGTAGGGCGGCGAGGTGACAACCAGGTCGACGTGCTCCGGGGGCAAACGCGCCATCCCCTTCGCGCAATCCTCCAGCCGCAGATCGAATTTGGTCATGAGCAGAACGTGGCAAAGAATTCGATTCGTACAAGGATTTCGTTATTGTTTCAGTGATGTCAGACAAGCCATCCAAATTGAAGATCGCCGATCGCGAGTTCACGTCGCGATTGCTCGTCGGCACGGGAAAGTTCTCTTCCAACGAATTGATGCGCGACGCCCTGGCGGCGAGCGGAACTGAGATCGTGACCGTAGCGTTGCGGCGTGCTGATCTTTCCGGCAAACACGATCCATTCGCGAACATTCTGGATTTTATCGATCCGAAATGTTTTTTGCTTTTGCCAAACACCAGCGGCGCCCGCAATGCGGACGAAGCAGTGCGTCTCGCGCGCTTGGCCGCGAGTGCGGGTTTACCGACCTGGATCAAACTCGAGATCCATCCCGATCCGCGCTACTTGCTGCCGGACCCGGTCGAGACGCTCGCCGCCGCCGAAATTTTGGTCAAGGAAGGATTCACGGTGTTGCCGTATATCAATGCCGATCCTGTGTTGGCCAAACGTTTGCAAGACGTCGGCACGGCAACGGTGATGCCGCTCGGCTCGCCCATCGGAAGCAATCGCGGAATTGAAACGCGTCCTCAAATCGAAATAATCATCGAACAGGCAACCGTTCCGGTCGTCGTCGATGCCGGTTTGGGTGCGCCAAGCCAGGCGGCGGAAGCGATGGAAATGGGCGCGGACGCGGTGCTAGTAAATACCGCGATTGCGATTGCATCTGACCCGGTTCGCATGGCGCACGCATTCAAGAAAGCGATTGAAGCGGGGCGTGATGCCCACGAAATCGGCTTGGCTGAGAAACTTAGGACGGCTGCGGCTACGAGTCCGTTGACCGCATTTTTTTCTAGTCAAGCGAACGCCGACAAGTGCGATTGAGCGCAACAATTCGACTTGCATCGCGTTAAAAGTCCGGTGATAATCACGGCCCCGAGACCCCGGGGCGGCATTCATTTAGCTGCCTTTAAAACTCTAACCCATTAGTTTATGCCCCTTCCGAACTCTATGCTAACCCGCCGTTTGTTTGTCCCTGCACTTATCGCCGCAACGGTCATTCTCGGGGTCGTTGGTTTTGGTCAACCGGCCAACAACAACAACAACGGGTTCACTCTCGGCACTCCGGTGACTGGTGAGAAGGGAATTAGCCGCACCACCGCGGATATCATGGCTGCAGACGGAGCGAAAGGGCCCAAGAAAAATACTTTCATTAAACGGGAGTTTGAAATTCCGGGACGGGAACA
>DATINV010000077.1:0-21852 GCA_035473775.1 Chthoniobacterales bacterium | reverse complement strand
GCAGTTTCGCGACCCGACCGAAGACGATTGCGAGAACAACAGCTGCGATCAGCGGCTGCAATGCAACCCAAGTCATACCGAGCGCGGTTTGCTTGTAAATGACCTTGATGTTGCGTTCGACCAGGATCCAAAGGAGATCGCGATAACTCCAAAGCTCGCGCAAATGCAGTGCGGCCCATCCTTTGGTCGGGCGAATCCGGAGGGTTGGAGTGCGGTTTGATCGCGACACAGAAGTTGCTTCCGCCGGCGGTTCGGCATAGGCCACCGCAGATGAAGATTCCGGGTTCACGGGGGCCAATGTCGATTGTAGAGGCGCTTGTGCCAAGCGCCTGTTTGCCAGGTCGATGCTTGAGATCAAGCACCGCTACAATAGCCGCAAGTAAGGCCAAATCGATGACACGATCCCATTGCTTGCGCTTTACAACCCGGGTTCTACTGTGGCGCGGTGAAAAAAATCGAGGCGATTATTAAGCCGTTTAAAACCGAAGCGGTGAAAGACGCGCTCGCTGCCGTCGGCATTGAAGGAATGACGTTGAGCGAGGTCCGCGGGTTCGGCCGGCAAAAAGGTCACAGCGAAATTTATCGCGGCAGCGAATACACGGTGGACTTTTTGCCAAAGGTGAAATTTGAGATCGTCGTCGCCGACGACGTCGCCCAACGGGTAGTCGATGCGATTATGCAATCGGCCAAGACCGGAAAGATTGGCGACGGTAAAGTCTTTGTTAGCGAAGTGCAGGAAGCGATCCGGATTCGGACGGACGAACACGGTGCGGAAGCAGTATCTTGAAGAGGTTGAGGAGTTGAGCTGTTGAGTCGTTGAGAAAAGGAAGGACAACAATGAATGCTCTTACCGAACCCGGTGCAACGTCACTGCGTGAAACTCCTCTCAACCACTCAACGCCTCAACTTCTCAACCTCTTATGAATGATTTTTTGTTGTCGATCTTGCTCGGAATCGTTGAAGGACTGACCGAATTCTTGCCGGTTAGTTCGACAGGGCATCTCCGTATTGTCGAAGCGCTCTTTCATCTCGATTTGCACGACAGCTTTTGGAAGATGTACACGATCGTAATTCAACTGGGCGCGATTCTGGCGTTACCGGTTTATTTTTGGAATCGGATCCTGAAGTTCTTGGCGACGTTTCCGAAAGGCGAACGCGGCGATCGCAATATCCTGACTCATCCCTTAAGCCTGACCATGATCGCATTTGTCGTGACGGCGGCGCCGGCCTGGGCGTTGACCAAAGTGATCGGCAAAAATCTGGAGAGTCTTTGGGTGATCACACTTTCATTGATCATCGGCGGAATCGTGATGTGGATTGTGGACTCGGTGTTCGTCCGGCCGCGAGTGACACACATGGAGGAAATGAGTTTACCGCAAGCGATCTGGATCGGCGCCTGTCAGATTCTCTCGGCGGTATTTCCGGGAACCTCGCGTTCGATGTCGACGATTGCGGGCGGACAAATCGTCGGTCTTTCCCGGCCCGCCGCGCTCGAGTTTTCATTTTTCCTTTCCATGCCAACGATGGCGGTCGCGACGCTTTATGATCTTTACAAAACATTGAAACCGAGCCGTAACACAATCAGTGAAGGCAATCTCGCTCCGCTGACAATGGACACCCATGGCTGGATCGTCCTCGCAATCGGCTTCATCATTTCGTTCATCGTCGCGCTCGGAGTTGTCGCCTGGTTCATGCAATGGGTCCGGAGCCGTGGTTTTGCCCCGTTTGCGATTTACCGGATCGTGCTGGGGATTGTCCTGGTGATTCTGCTGACCCGCGGTCTTATTTAGGTCAAGCGAATGGAAGCAACGGAAACAATTCTCCCGGATTTGCAAAGCTGCCTGCTGTGCGAAGACGTGCGTTGCGAGTTCAACGGGATGAACACCCTAGTCGGCGTGCTCAACGTCATCGCGGCGCCGTCGTTGCCCGTCAATTATCTGCGGCTGTGTATCTGGAGCCGTTGGTGCAGCGGCACGGGGAAATTCAAACAACGCTCGCGCATCGTCGGCGTCGACGAGCAAAACGTTCTGGCGCAGGCCGAAGTCGAGTTCCAGCTCAAGGAAATGGAAGGTCACGCAACCAACGTTCACTACTTCGGCGGGGTGCAGTTCCAGCAGTTCGGCCTGCACCACGTTGAGATTTTTTTGCAGGATGAATTGCGACTGCGTTTTCCGCTCCCAGTCGTCCGGCTTCAGCGGAAGTGATCCAATCAGTGACGAGTGATCTGTGACAAGTGACGAGAAGCAGGGGGTCTGACTTCCAATGCCGATCTTCGGGCGTCTGGGTCAGACGCCGCCGTCTCGCAGAGACGGAGCTCTAGAACGCCTGTGAATAACTGCTTGCCACCCCAGTGCGAATTCGATATCACCGACAGGTTCATGGTCGGCAAGGTCGTCATTGGAATGGTCGCGTGGGGATTGATCTCAATCGCGACGGGGTCTGCGCAAACGGTGGAAATTCCACGCGAGAAGGCGCCGGCGGCTATTCATCCAACTAAGCTTGTAGCCGCACAACCGCAGATCGAACTGCGGCCCAAGGTCCAGACGGTTTCTTACACGCCGAGCTCTCCTCCAATGACAACCACGACAAAGCTGAGCATTGAGCAGATGCGCCAGGCTGGAGCTGTCGCCGGGCAGCGGGTGAAAGAGGAATTGCACGACATCGATGACGAAGCGGATACGAGCCCGCGGCCGAAGCCGGCCCCGATTGTGGCTGTGAAAAAAGTAACGCCGCCGCCGGCCAACGCAGTGCGCGTAGTTGAGAAGCCCTCTCGCGAAGCAGAAACTTTTCCGGCGCCGCCGATTAATTTTTCAGGACAAACCGCATTCGTTAGGCTGGCTGACGGATTCGACATGCCGGTCGGAAAACCGGATGCCCACGGATATTATCGCGCGCGCGGATTCCGTTCGCACGGACACATGGGCGAGGATTGGGACGGCGTCGGCGGCGGTGACACCGATCTTGGCGATCCAGTTTCTGTAATCGCCGACGGCGTGGTTGTTTTTGCGCGCGATTGCCATCAGGGCTGGGGGAACGTGATTATTATCCGGCACGCATATCGCGACGGACTCGGCACTCGTTACATCGATTCGCTTTACGGCCACCTCGACAAAATCATGGTCAAACGCGGACAAGGCGTTAGGCGCGGACAGCAGATCGCGACGATCGGCAATGCGCATGGCCTGTATGACGCGCATCTCCATCTCGAAATCCGCAAGAACCTCGAGATTGGGATGAGTCGGGACAAATTCGCGCAGGATTCCAGCAACTACTACGACCCGTCGCAATTCATAACTTCACATCGACACATTCAAAGCAGCGGCGCGAGTTGCAGGGTGGCAATGAATACCTTCACCTACGATTCGCGGATTCACTGGGACAAGCTCAAGAATTACGCACACGCGCGCACTGGCGGCGGTTCGACCGAATCCGCTTACGCGTTGAAAAAGGCGCTCGCTTCCCAGACCACCAAGCGCGATTAGGCGCAGTCGGCCGTTCAGGTCGACTTCACGCGCGCCAAAGCACGAGGATTAGGATAACCAGGACCAGCAGTCCGCCTCCAGGATAGTAACCCCATCCGGTCGGTGCCAAACCCCAAGCCGGCAGACTACCCAGCAGCAGAAGAATCAGGATGATGAGTAAGATAGTGCGCATAATCCAGATTACGCGGGCGATCAGCCTAACGGTCGCTTTTTTTCGCGTTGGTTAGCTTGAAAACCGCTTGCACGACTGCGCGTCGTTCTTATCATTCGTGGGCAAGTCCCGACCGCGTCTTGTCCGCCACGGACGGACTCGTCCTTTGGCGAGTCAGATGCGTCGGGAAAATTTTTTGCCCAAATGTGAATTGAAATGGCGAACACGATTCTAATTGGCGCGCAATGGGGCGATGAAGGGAAAGGCAAGATCATCGACGTCCTTACGACCAAGGCGGACGTGATCGTGCGCAGTCAGGGTGGGAACAATGCCGGTCACACGATTGTTCACGGTGGCAAGACCTACATCCTGCACCTAATCCCTTCGGGAATTTTGCGGTCGGGAAAAGTTTGCGTGATTGGCAATGGAGTGGTGATTGATCCAATCGCGCTAGTGAGCGAGATCGAGCAACTCCGCCGCGCCGGAGTAAAGATTGGCAAAAATCTTCTGGTCAGTGATTGCGCGCATTTGGTTTTGCCCTATCACCGCGCGCTCGACGAACAACGCGAGCTCCGCAAAGGCCACGCCAAAATTGGAACGACCAAACGTGGAATCGGGCCGGCTTACGCCGACAAGGCGGCCCGAACCGGATTGCGCATTTCGGATTTGATGCAGCCGCGATCGTTTTCGAAAAAATTGCAGGCCAAGAACCGCGAGAACAACGCCGTGCTCCGCGCGCTGGGGGCAAAACCGATTGATCACGACGAGGTAAACAAAAACTATCTCACCGCCGCAGGGAAGCTGCGGCCGTTCGTGACCAACACGGTTGTTTATCTCCACAACGCGATCCAGCGAGGGAAAAATGTTTTGTTCGAAGGCGCGCAGGGAACTTTTCTCGACATCGATTTTGGAACTTATCCTTACGTGACTTCTTCCAACACCACAGCCGGAGGCGCTTCCACTGGCACCGGCGTTCCACCGAACCGGATCGATCGCGTGGTCGGCGTCATGAAAGCCTACACCACGCGCGTGGGCGAGGGACCGTTGCCGACGGAAGATCGAAAGGTGGCCGATCTGCTTCATTCACTTGGCCGCGAATTTGGAGCCACTACTGGACGGGCGCGGCGCTGCGGCTGGTTCGATGCGGTGGCGACCCGCTACGGTGCGATGATCAACGGCATTGATGAACTGGCGATTACTAACTTGGATGGTTTGGACACAGTCGATCCCATCCGGATCTGCGTGGGTTACCGGTTGAACGGCAAACGGCTGAACGTTCCGCCGTGCGATGCGGTCCAGCTCGAGAACTGTGAGCCGATTTACGAGGAAATGCCGGGCTGGAAGCAATCCACGAGTTCAGCGAAAAAACTTTCGCAACTTCCACGTACCGCACGCAATTACGTGAAACGTATCGGAGAGCTTACCGGCGCCAAGGTTTCCATCGTCAGCGTCGGACCGATGCGCGCCCAGACGATCTTTTTATAACAATGGCCGCGGCCGGCAAAACAGTCCCTCGGCATATCGCCATTATCATGGACGGAAATGGCCGGTGGGCCAAAGCGCGCGGGTTGCCGCGGATCAAAGGTCACGAAGAAGGATCCCGCGCTGCCCGGGAATGCGTCGAAGGCTGCGCGGAGTTAAAAGTCGACTACCTTACTCTTTACGCGTTTTCAGCCGAGAACTGGCAGCGACCCAAGAGTGAAGTCTTTGCTCTGATGAAGCTGCTGGAAAAGTTTCTGAAAGAGAAAACGCCGGAATTGATCGAGAAAAACGTCCGGTTGCAGGCCATAGGACGGCTTACCGATCTGCCGGATAGTTGCCAAAAGCAGTTGCACAAGTCCATTGAGGAAACCGCCCGCAACACCGGCGTCACGTTGGTCCTGGCGCTGAGTTACGGTGGACGATTGGAAATTATCGACGGCATCAAAAGCTTGATGCGCGAGATCGAGCTCGGCCACATCGACAAGGGCATGGTCGACGTCGAGATGTTCAGCAAACATCTTTACACCCGGTATTATCCCGATCCTGATTTGCTCATTCGCACTTCCGGCGAAATGCGGTTGTCGAATTTTTTGCTCTGGCAAACGTCTTACACGGAAATGTACGTCACGCCGAAGTTGTGGCCGGATTTCACCAGAAAAGATTTGGCTGCAGCGGTGGAAGAATACGGCCGGCGCCAGCGCCGTTACGGCCGGAGTGAATAAGAAGTGACGAGTGACAAGTGACGTGTGACGAGATAAGGCAATCGACTCAACCTCTCAACTCCTCAGCGACTCAACAATCTTAAACCAGCTCCGCCGCTACCGAATCGGCCAGCGCCTTTCCAGCGCGCGTCAAAACGAAGCGGTCCTTTGCCTTCTTGAGCAGGCCGAGTTTGATGAATTCGCGTGTTTCGGTTGCGAACGAATCGAGCAATTGCGCGGGGACGCCGCCGCTGGTTCGCAACGAGAGCGCGACCTTCTCGGCGCGTTTCATCTCGTCCGTCAGATGTTCGACAGAGCCGATCGCGCTTCGGCCAGAAAGAACGGCATCGGAGTATTGTCGAAAGTCGCAAACGTTTTGCATACGGGTCAGGCCAATCGTGGAAAAAGCGCTTGGTCCAATGCCAAGATAATCCGCACCGGACCAGTAACCGCGATTGTGTGCTGAGTGAAAACCCGGCCGCGCATAATTCGAGGTTTCGTAATGCTCGTAGCCGGCCGCCTCCAACATCGACATCACCAGATCGAAAAACTCCGCGTCGGCGTCTTCATCCTGTCGAAATTCACCGCGCGCGTGGCGCAGAAAAAACTCCGTATCTTCCTCGTAAGTCAGGCAGTAGGTGGAAATGTGTTCCGGTTGGAGCGCGATCGTTCGCTCCAAACTTTCGCGCCATTGGTCGAGCGTCTGTCCTGGTAATCCGAACATCAGGTCGACATTGATATTCGTGAATCCAGCTTCACGAAAAATCCCGAACGATTCTTCGGCTTGCTGAGCGTTGTGCTCGCGTCCAAGCAGATTCAGTAAATCGTCGTCCCACGATTGAACACCGAGACTAATTCGGGTAACGCCGAACCGTCGAAGCAAGGCCGCTTTTGTGGCTGAGACACTTCCGGGATTCGCTTCCATCGTCCACTCCGACAAATCGGAGAGGTCGAGTTCTTTGCGAAAGCCGCTTAGCAAGAATTGCAATTGCGCGGTGGTCAGCGCGGTCGGCGTGCCACCGCCGAAATAGATGGTTTGGAGACACAGTGTCCGATCTTGTCCGTGATTGTGCAATTCACGCAAGATCGCCTCGCAGAATCGCGGCGTTTGCGAACGGTCCAGCAGTTCTTTATAAAAGGCGCAATACGGGCAAATCCGTGCGCAAAACGGGATATGAACGTAGAGATGGCGAATCGTTTGCTCTGGAGGGGAAGCTGTTAGCTTCCCGCTTGCGTCAGATGAGACACTAACCCCGTCTCCTACAGCTGCGCGGTTGTGATTGGCGCTATCGCTCATTAAAGTCCGTATTCACGTTGAAACTTCTCCGAAATGTAGCTCTGGTTTTCTTCTGGGCCATCGCCACCGCATGGGCCCAGGCTCCCTCTATTCAAAAGTCGGTCGTCTACAAAACCCACGACGAAAACGCGATCGTGGACTATAAAACGAACCCCCGTGTGGTCCGCACGATGGTGGATCGGTTGGTCCTGGCGGTCACCGGTCAATCGGATTTGGCCGCAGCCTGGGGCTCGCTCGTTTCGCCTAACGACAAAGTTGGAATCAAAATCTCCGCAGCCGGCGGCGAACTGTTCACCACTCACCACGACATTGTCACTGCGATAGTCGACGGTCTGGTCGCGGCCGGCCATCCGCGTAGCAGCATTATTGTGTGGGACCGTTCGCTCGAAGGAACGAAGGGAGCTGGCTACAAGCCGAGCGCGGACGGATTTCAAACAAAGAACATCGCGCCACGCAGTGGCTACGATCTGAAGGCCACGCTTACCGCGCCGTTACTTGGAAAACTTGTTTGGGGCGATGTCGATTACATTAGCGACAAAGGAAAAAGCATCCCGCTTTCTGATACGGAAAACACCAGCAATGTCAGTCATTTCTCCAAAATCCTTTCCACTGAGGTTAACAAAGTTATCAACGTCCCGGTCATGAGCACGAGCAACACCAACGGCATCGCCGGTTGTCTTTACAACATGACTCTCCCGAACATAGACAACTGGCGCCGGTTCGCCCAGGGAACTCCGTTCGGCGCGGAGAGTATTGCCATCATTTACGCGAATCCGGTGATCTCGTCGAAGGTCGTCTTAAACATTATGGACGGCTTGCTCGCCCAATACGGCGGGGGTCCGGCATCGCAGCCGAACTTTGCCCTCCATCACGCCACCCTTTATGCGAGCAAAGATCCGGTCGCGCTCGACTCGATCGCGCTCAAACAACTCGACGTCTGGCGCGCCAAAGAAAGTTTTCCGCCGATCGGCCGGCTGGCGAGCTATGTCCCAACCGCCACCACGGTTGGTCTCGGCAATTCGGACTCAAGTCGAATCGAGGTGAAAAATGTCGGCCGCTGAGACTTCGCCGATCGTTCGGGAGCAACCACCGGCCATCTCGATTTCAGAATTGCGCGGCCCGATTCTGCGCCAGGTTTCGCGCTCGTTTTTTGTTTCGATTTTCCTTTTGCCAAAAAAATTGCGCAATCCGGTTGCGCTCGGCTATCTGTTGGCGCGCGCCTCGGACACGATTGCCGATACGACCGAGATTCCGATCGAATCACGCGTCGAAAAATTGCAATTGCTCGCGCGCGGAATTCAGGGCGAAGCACTCGGGAACGCCATTATCGAGCTGAGCGCCGCTCTAACCCCGTTGCAAAAAGACGAATCGGAGCGCGCCTTGATCGAATCGCTGCAATCTTGTTTGGACTGGCTGGAGCAAAGCGAAGTTTTTGAACGTGAGGAAGTCCGCGGCGTTCTCGAAAAGATTAATCGCGGCCAAATTCTCGATTTGGAACGTTTCCGCGATCCGAAACGAATCGTCGCTTTGCAAACGGCAGCCGATCTCGATGAATACACTTATCTCGTTGCTGGAAGCGCGGGCGAATTCTGGACCCGGCTTTGCTTTGAAAAGGTGAGAAAATTTACCACGCGTGGCGAGACCGACATGTTGATTCTTGGCAAACGTTACGGCCAGGGATTGCAGCTGATTAACATTTTGCGTGATGCTGGCGACGATCTTCGCTCCGGCCGTTGTTATTTCCCAAACGACGAACTGGCCGCGGTATCGATGGAGCCTCCGCAAATCATTCGCGAACCGCAACGTTTTCTGCCGATTTATCGAAAATGGCGCGAGAGAGCTGAGCAGGGGACCAAAGCGGGAGTGGAGTATTCCGGCGCAGTCCGAAATCGTCGCGTTCGCATTGCGACAGTGTTGCCGGCGTTAATCGGGGCCCGGACGCTAGCGCTTTTGCGCGAAGCCGGCGCGACGGTGTTGCATCGGCACATCAAAGTTCCGCGAAAAGAAGTCCGCGCGATTATCACATCGCTAATGACAAGTCTCGGCTCGCACTCGCGCATCAGAACGCTCTTCCGCGAACTTTCCCGGTAGGGGCGATTGATCTCAATCGCCATCGCGGAAGCATAACCGCCGCTACCTAGCGAAAGTAATTGCGCTGTTTCTCGCTGATTGGCTTCTCGAGCCGCTCCAAAACTTGCATCATGTCTTCCCAGACTTTGCGTTTCTCTGACGGCGACTGATTTCGCAGGAGATAAGCTGGATGATACGTAATCATCAACGGCGTGCCGTTGAATTCATTCCACCGTCCGCGCACTTGATGCATCGGAAGGCGGGTTCCGAGAAGTCCTTCAACGGCCGTCGCGCCGAGGGCCACGATCACTTTCGGTTGAATAATGCCGATCTGTTCCATCAAGTAGGGCCGGCAGGTTTGCATTTCGCGCGGAGTCGGCGGGCGATTACCGAATGAACTACCGGGAGTGTCCGGCCGGCATTTCAAAATGTTTGCGATATAAACGTCTTCCCGTGCAAAGCCCATTGCCTTGATGATTTTCGTCAGCAACTGGCCGGCCCGACCAACGAATGGTTCACCTTGTGCGTCTTCATCAGCGCCCGGCGCTTCCCCGACGAACATCAGGTCGGCGTCCGGATTGCCGACGCCGAAAACGGTTTGAGTGCGCGAGTTCGCGAGGCTCGGACATTTCACGCAGGCGCAGACGCGTTCGTTGACTGCGGCGAGTCTTTGAGTGGAGGGACACGCGCTGTCGTGTCCCAAAAATTTGGGCGGTCCGAGCTCGCCACGGGACGAGTCCGTCCGACTGGCGGACCGGACTGGCACCGATGGCGCGGCCCCCTCCACGGTTTCCTGAATGATTGAGCGCTCGGGGGAGATTTCCTTTAACGCTTCGAGACCGCGGCGAGATGCGCACGGACGAAACTCACTTTCATCGCGCAAGCGCTCGAGAGTTTGTAAAACGGTTTCGAGCGCCTGTGGGAACTGCATGCGAGATCATGAAAAATTTTGGGCGCGTCGGCAAACAATTTTGATGCTGCGATAGCGGCCCACTCGTATATCAGACAACCACCAATGGACACGAATCAGCACGAATTACGACCCCATTCGCGTTCGTGTCCATTGGTGTCGATTACGCTCCCGCTAGTGCATCAATAATGAATACGACCTGTAGTTTGCCGCAGAGCGGCATGATTCGTGGTTAAATAAAAATGTCTCTTAAGCTAAGCGACTACGACTATCCGTTGCCTCAAGAACTCATCGCGAAACGGCCGCTACCGAATCGTGATGAATCGCGGATGATGGTGTTGCATCGGGATTCGCAAACGATCGAGCACCGACAGTTTTGCGAGCTGAAAACATTTCTTCAACCAGATGATTTGGCCGTGCTGAACAACACGCGTGTCCTGGCTGCGCGAATATTTTCTGACGACCACGCAGTCGAGTTTCTCCTGCTGGAGAAGCTCGCGCCGGCACGATGGAAATGCTGGGTGAAACCGGGCCGCAAAATGCGGGTGGGATCGGCGACCAAGATCGGCAATATAGGATTGCGAGTGGAAGAAATTTTATCGGAGGGCGAGCGAATGATTGTGTTGGACGAGGACATCGATCTTTACGCCCGCGGTTCAATGCCGTTGCCGCCCTACATCAGGCGCGAGAGCGACTCGATGGACTCCGAACGTTATCAAACGGTGTTCGCACAATCGCCGGGCGCGGTCGCAGCACCGACGGCAGGTTTGCATTTCACGCCAAAAATCCTGACCGAAATTCCGCATGCCTTCGTCACTCTTCATGTCGGTCCGGGAACGTTTAAGCCGGTGCACTCGGAAAATATCGTCGAGCATCAGATGCACTCGGAATCGTTCTCAATCACGGAAGGCGCCGCGACGAAAATCAACGACGCTCAGCGAGTTATCGCGGTCGGAACGACGACAGTCCGAGTGTTGGAATCCGCCCATGGTGAAAACGGAAAGTTCATCGCCCAAACCGGCTCGACCGACCTTTTCGTTTATCCGCCGTTCGAATTTCGGACCATTGACGCACTGTTAACAAACTTTCATCTGCCACGCTCGACCTTGCTCATGTTGGTGAGCGCGTTTGCCGGTCGCGAATTTCTGCTCCGGGCCTACGCCGAAGCAATCCGCAAACGATACCGTTTCTACAGCTACGGCGATTGCATGTTGATCCTGTAGAAGACTAACCACGAATGGACACGAATTTACACGAATGGAAGCAGATGAGAATCAATCTTCCGGTTAGGCTTAGTTTTGATCTTATTTTATTGCGTTAGAACGCAGCGGCCTTCGCCTCGGCTATAGCGGGCCAAAGAGGAAGAACCATCTTTTATTCGTGTCTATTACTGTCCATTCGTGGTTAAACAACAATGATGACGGAACCTGACAAACCGAAGGGCGAGCTTGTCATCCAGACAATCGCGATGCCGAAAGACACGAATCGCGACGGCGATATCTTTGGCGGCTGGCTGGTTTCCCAAATGGACTTGGGGAGCGCGATCCTTGCCGGAAAAATCGCGCAGGGTCGGGTGGTGACGGTCGCGATCGACGGAATGGCGTTTCTCAATCCGGTGCGCGTGGGCGACACGGTCGCGTGTTATGCCTGGCTGGAAAAAATTGGCCGAACGTCGATGAAGATTTGCGTCGACGTGTGGGTGACGCGTTATCGGACCGGCGATAGCGTAAAAGTGACGAGCGGCGTGTTCACTTACGTTGCCCTCGGACCGGCCGGAAAACCAATTCCGGTCAAGCGCGAGTAGCCCGCGCTCAGGGCCGCGTCGGCTGCTGGGGATCTTGGGTCGCGATTGCGTCGGATGCCGAAACCGTCACCGGAGGGACGACGGTGTCAGCCTGAGATGTGGGGGGCGCTGCTGGCTCAGAGGGTTCTGAATATGACGTCGGCGAAACATCCTCGAGGCTCGTCGTCAGCTGAGGGTCGCTTGGCTGCAAGTTCTTCAGTTTGCGCTTCAACTGACGATTCGCTTCTTTTTGAGCGCGGGCCATTTCACGCTTCCGTTGTTTCATCTGCTTCTCAACATAGCGATGATACGCGCGTTCCCGGCGGGCTTGCGGGCTCATGGACGAGCAACCGTTGAGGCTAAAGCCGAAGGCGATGATTAAACAGAGGGTTGAAATTTTCGTGGGCACGCCCTTTTAAAAGCACAAGCCGTGCGAGGTAGGGGGCCTGAAGGTGGAACGTGCTCCTCCGTAGCGCGTTCAAATCGCGCTCGGAGAGCTCGATCCACCTGATTGCAGCAATGGGCGAATAGCCTCCACCGCGTGTAGGTAAACCCGGTGCGGGCCGCCGCGAAGTAACTCCTGCGTCATCAAATCGACTGGATCGTTGCTTTGCGCGGGCATCATTTGCGGCACAGCCGCTTCCTTCTCGCCGCTACGACAAACTTCTAAGAGATCGCCGCACTTGGCCGGAGCGACGCAAAACTTCACTCCAGCCGCGTCCAAAATCACCTGGCCGATTGGATTTCCGGGTTTCTCGTGCAGTTCGATGTCGATCTTGCGGTCGTTCGAATCCAGGAATCGACAGCTTCCGTTCATGTTCTGCTGATTTGTTTTCCATTCCAGTTGCGCGGCCAGCCAGCCAATCAAGAGGATGGCGGTCGACTTGTAGCCGGGCGCGAAATCCACGTTCACACTTTCAATTTTCGCGAAACGATGATGCGAAGCCGGGTGATCAAAAAACTGGGCGAGAGCGTAACGAACTTTATCGAGACGCGTCCAATTCAGATCGCACAGAATGATGCGTTGCTTGGCTTCCTGTTCCGCGGTTTCGACCAGTTGCATTTGCTTATCGAAGCTTTTCCAGCTCCGACTGTCGAAAATCAATCGATCGACCCAGGCCCAAAGCTGCGGGTCCATTTCGTTTGGGAAATCGTCCTGCCACCAAAGATAAAGCGGCAGATCCGAGTCGAGGTGAGAAAAGACGATACTCGGAAGCCATTTGACGCACGGGCCTTCCAGCAAAAACGAAATTTGCTCGGAACAAATCTGTTTGCCCCCGGCCCGAGTGACGTGGCAATGCGCGTTAACCCACGCTTCCACCCGATTCTCGTTTGATTCCGGGTTCGCGCCGATGACGAGGGCGCGACAGGCGTGATTTTCTGTGATCTTCGCGATCAGTTGAGTGTTCTTTTCAAGCGAGCCCGTTTTCTCGCTGTAAACCGCGAGATTGATCAGCGACGCGCGCGCCATGGCGCCTTCGCCTTCCTGCCAGAGTTTTTTCAGCTCGCAGCCGATATCGCTGATCGCAACCGCCTTGCCTAACGAAGACGTTTCGGGCTCTGGCATAATTAAAGTCGGCGCCAGGAACGTCCGTCCCGCGCCAGAAGTTCGTCGGCCGCTTCCGGTCCCCACGAACCGGCTGGATAAAAACACAATTCGGGCGCGTTCTTCTTTGCCGACCACGCTTTTTCGATGATATCGATGAACGCCCACGCTTCTTCGACTTCATCGCGGCGGGCGAACAAGGTCGCGTCGCCGCTCATCGCATCGAGCAGCAAGCGCTCGTACGCTTCCGGACTGGCTTTGCCGAACGTGGTCCCGTAATGAAAGTCCATCTTCACCGGCTCGATCCGAAAACTGGTACCCGGTATTTTCGCCTGCATTCGCAAGGAAATGCCTTCATCGGGTTGGATCCGAATTACCAGCACGTTCGCGTCGTTGGTGTCCTTGTTGAACAAGACCATTGGCGCCTTTTTGAAATGAATTGAAATTTCGGTGGCCGACTTTGGTAATCGTTTACCGACACGCATGTAAATCGGCACGTCCCACCAACGCCAGTTGTCGATGTTTAACTTGAGCGCGACGAACGTGTCCGTGGTCGATTTAGGATCGACTTTTTCCTCGCTGCGATATGCCGGCACCGGCTTGCCGTTGATTGCGCCTTCGCCGTACTGTCCGCGCACTACATCCGCGGCCACCTCTTCGACGGTCATTCGCCGCAGGCACCGCACTACTTTCACTTTCTCATCCCGAATGCTGTCGGCGCGCAAATCGCTCGGCGCATCCATGGCGACGAGACAGAGAAGTTGGAGCAAATGATTTTGCACCATGTCGCGCAGCGCGCCGGCCGTCTCATAGTAACCCCCGCGACTCTCCACGCCCAATGTTTCAGCGGCGGTGATTTGAAGATGATCGATGTAACGCGTGTTCCAAAGCGGTTCGAAAATCGCGTTGGCAAAACGCAGCACCAAAATGTTCTGGGCGGTTTCTTTGCCGAGGAAATGGTCGATCCGATAGGTTTGTTCTTCGCTGAATGAATTGCTGATTACGCGATTCAATTCGCGCGCGGAATCCAGATCGGTGCCAAACGGTTTCTCAACGATCACGCGGGCCCAACTTCCTTCCGGTGCTTTATTGAGCCCCGCGGTCTTTAGATGTTTCAGAATTGGTTCGAACTGTTCCGGTCCGACGGCGAAATAAAACAGGCGATTGCCTCGTGTGCCGCGTTCTTTGTCGACCTTCTCGAGCCGCTGGGCCAGGGTTTTGAACCCGGATTCGTCGGCGAAATCGCTTTGATGATAAAAAAGTGATCGAGCGAAATTTTTCCAGATTTCCTCGCGGACCGCCTGACGCGAGAACTGTTTGACGGCCTCTTCCATTTCCTTGCGAAAGTCGTCATCGGTTTTCGGTCGGCGGGCGAAACCGATCACCGTCACCGCGGGCGGCAATTCGCCATCGGCCGCGAGATTGTAAAGCGCGGGGAGCAGCTTGCGATGGGTTAGATCGCCAGTCGCGCCAAAGATAACGATGCTGCATGGCTGCGGCACCGCGCGAGTGGATAAACCTTCGCGCAACGGATTGGTTTGCGATTTTTCCGGCGCTGGATTCATGCGTTTCAGCAAGCTTACGCAGATTTCGTCAATTGGCGTAAACGAAAACATGTTCGACGTAGCGTGGTCATACCGAGCGGAGCTACGAATTTCACAATCGAAGCCGCGATCACACAATTCATCAACTGTGGTCAACGACCTTGTAAAGGTTCCTCATCCCGCACCTGCGGGATTCGGGATGACAAAAAGTTAATTCGGCAGCGGGAACCGCCGGGTCATGTCCCGCACTTTTTCGCGAACGCGATTGAGGGCGGACTCGTCAGGGCGATTTTGCAATGCTTCCGCGATTAGATCGGAGATCTCGAGCATCTCTTCTTCTTTCATGCCGCGGGTGGTTACGGCCGGCGTGCCGACGCGAATGCCACCCGGCTTGAACGGCGAACTCGTGTCGAACGGGATCGCGTTCTTGTTCACCGTGATTCCGGCTCGATCGAGCGTTTCTTGGGCGTCTTTTCCGTTCAGATCTTTCGGGCGCAGATCGACTAGCATCAGGTGATTGTCGGTCCCACCGGACACGATTCGATAACCGTGCTTGGCCAAACCGGCTGCGAGGGCTTTAGAGTTGGTCACAACCTGTCGTTGATAATCGCGGAATCCCGGTTGAAGCGCTTCGTGAAAACAAACCGCTTTCGCAGCAATGACATGCATCAAGGGTCCGCCCTGCACGCCGGGGAAAACCGTCGCATCAATCTGTTTTGCGAAATCTTTGGTGCACAGAACAATCCCGCCGCGCGGGCCGCGCAGACTTTTGTGCGTGGTAGTGGTAACAAACTGAGCGTGCGGAACCGGACTAGGATGCTGGCCGCCGGCGACAAGTCCGGAAATGTGCGCCATGTCGATGAACAGAAGCGCCCCAACTGAATCGGCAATTTGCCGCAGCCGCGGGAAATCGATGATCCGCGGATACGCCGACGCACCGGCCGTGATCATCGCCGGGCGAACTTCTTCGGCCTGCTTTTGCAACGCGTCGTAATCGATGTACTCCGTCTTCTCGTTCACCCCGTATTGCGAGACGGTGTAAAATTTTCCCGAGAAATTCGCCGGATGTCCGTGAGTCAGATGGCCACCGTGGGCAAGATTCATGGCCAGAATCTTGTCTCCCGGCTTCAGCACCGAGAAATACACCGCCATGTTTGCTTGGGCGCCGCTGTGGGGCTGAACATTCGCATGCTCGGCGCCGAACAATTGCAGCGCGCGGTCGATCGCGAGTTGTTCCGCAGTGTCGACGTTCTCACAACCGCCGTACCACCGCTTCTTTGGATAACCTTCCGCGTATTTGTTAGTCAGGCACGAGCCTTGAGCTTCCATCACCGCGCGACTGGTAAAATTTTCGGACGCAATCAACTCGATGTTTTCGCGCTGACGTTTTTCTTCGGCCCGGATCGCGTCGTAAATTTCCGGATCGACCTTACGCAGCGCTTCCATCGAGCTGCCGCCGTAGGAAGCCGATCCAGCGCTGGTTTGAGTTGGCCGGGCAACGTCGCTCACAGAATAGGATGATATTCCGCGATTTCGCGTCGCACCAGGAGGAACCAGTTCGCCCTGCTCGACGAAACTGAGCACACTCGGCAGCGCGTTCTTAATTGTGCGCGCACATTCTTCGTAAACGTCGCGGCTCATCCCGATCGGATCCGGCACATCACGCCAACAGGTGGAACCTGCTTCTTCAAATTCTCGCAGCAAAAAAGTTTTCTCGGCGCCATGAGGGAAGAGCATATGGATGGTTTCGAGATGCGCCCCGGTCATGGCGAAAATGTGGGTTGCCTGATCCACCAGATCGGCAGTCAGCGGTTGACTGCGCAGACCGCTGATATCCACGCCGTCGGATTCGCAAACCTGCACCGCATAAAGACTTGGCGGCTGGCCACGGACAGCGTGGACACCGGCTGAAGCGACTTGGATGTCTTTGCGATTGCCGACCAGCCGGCAAAACAATCCTTCCGCGATTGGACTGCGACAGATATTGCCGGTGCAGACAAAAAGGACGTTTTTCACGATTCGCGTCGCGCTCGCGAACGCGGAAATAAATTAAATGACGAATGACGAATGTCTAATGACGAAGGAATTAGAAGCGCCCTGCCGATTGAATGTTTCTGCTTTGTTATTTCGAGCTAGAATCTGCCCGTGCGATCGATCTGGAAGAGATTTCGTCATCGGCTGGAGTGGGTGGGCCTGGTGCTTGCCGCAAAGTTCGTTCCGATGCTTTCCCGCGAAGCGTGTTTCCGGCTCGCACTTGGGGTCGGCACCCTGATGTCGATGCTGGATCGCCATGGTCGCCAAGTTGCGCTGAGCAATCTCAAGGTCGCGTTTGGCGATCGGTTCTCGCCCGAGCAACGCAAGATTATTGCGCGTGAATCGTTTCAACATTTCGCGCGCACAATGCTCGATCTGTTGTGGAGCCCGCGCCTGACCGCCGACAACTTTTCAAAATATATCGAGCTCGAAAACCTGGAAGAGACGGCGCGCTACGGACCCGAGCGCTCAATCACGATAGCCTGTTACCATTACAGCAATTTCGAATGGCTGAGTCTGGCCGGTGGATTTCTCGATCTTCCAGGCACGATTATTTCACAGGAATTTAAAAACTCGCTGCTCGATCCGATTTTCAAAAGGCTTCGCGAGCAATCCGGGCACGAATTGATTCCACGTCAGGGCGGAATCGTTCGTCTCTATAAAGTTCTTCGGCGCAAAGGCCGGACCGCATTGCTAGTGGATCTCACGTTGCATCCAAGGATGCCGTCGGTGGCGATCGACTGTTTCGGTTTGAAAACGAGCGTGACTTCGGCCCATGCCTGGTTGAACGAGCAAACCGGCGCGCCGATTATTCCGGCCCATACCGAGCCGCTGGCGGGCGGACGTTATCGTCTGGTGTTTCATCCCAGGATCGAAACTGCAGGCCGCAATTATCAGCAGATTGCCCAAGCGTGTTGGGATTCGTTCGAACCTTACGTTCGAAAAAATCCGGCGCCGTGGCTTTGGATGTACAAGCATTGGCGATATCAACCCGCGAACGCGGACCGGCGATATCCGTTCTACTCACGGCCGCATCGACGTTTCGACAAACGAATTGCCGCCGGTGGCGAAACTAAACCGAATCTGCCGAAGCCGTAACGATGAGAATGGTTGACAAAGCTCGACGCGCCTTTTCAAGTACCGCCATGCGAAGCGTTTCCCGACTAGCTCTGACTGTTGCTGTTCCAGTCGTTCTCTCGTTTTTCACCGGTTGCGAAACCGGCGGAGGCGGAGCGGCCTACAAAGGCGGACGTTCTTATCACGTTGTTGCCTACAAGCCTCACGATCCGTCGAAAGTGCGAGTAGCGCTTTCGAAGGGCACGCAAACCGTTTACGTCATGGAAGGCGACCGCTTGCTGATGGCGGCGCAGGCCAATGTGGGCCGTGGCGGAGCCGAGACGCCTTCGGGTCATTACTCAATTACTAATAAGAACAAGACCAAACGTCGGGTGAGCGAGCCGGACGCCGGTTATCCGATGGCTTACTGGTGCGAATTCGCGCCGGCCTACGGATTTCACGAAGGCTTTGTCTGGTCGACTCCGCGAACTCACGGCTGCGTGCGTTTACATCGGGAAGCGGCGGCTCGTCTCTACGCGCTCGTTCACATCGGCACTCCGGTCAGCATTGCCCAGTCGCAACCTGAAGACGCAAAATACGCGAAGGACGTGATGCGGATCGATCAAAGCCATGATCCCGATCCTCCGCGGTCGTTAATGATGTCTTCGGCTTGGTTCAGTGATCCGCCGGGGCCGCTCCTGATCGATCAATAATCGCGCTCGACAACGGGCGATTGGCGGCTGAAAAACGGCTGTAACGTGTTAAACTTCCCGAAGTTGTGAGCACGAATCTTATTTCCAGCGGAACGACGGCGCGCGAGAGGGTAAACTTACGGACCCCAGACGTGATGGCGGCAGTGCAGGAACAGGTCGA
The DNA here is from genome assembly GCA_035473775.1 of Chthoniobacterales bacterium. Lineage (GTDB taxonomy): Bacteria > Verrucomicrobiota > Verrucomicrobiia > Chthoniobacterales > UBA10450 > AV40. The sequence continues at coordinate 2,923 of DATINV010000077.1, read as the reverse complement.
GCAGCATTACCGCAGCGATATCGTCGATAAAGTGCGGCGCGCCGGCGGGGTCATTAAAGTCGGCGACACCACGGTGCGGCTGGCGAAGCAGTTCGGCTTTTGTTACGGGGTTGAACGCGCAATCGATCTCGCTTACGCCGCGCGCAAAGTTTTCAAGGAAAGCCGGCTCTTTATTGTGGGCGAGATCATTCACAATCCCGAAGTGAATCATCAGATCGCTTCCCTTGGGATCAAAAATCTTACCGGGCCCAACAAGCAGGCCGACATTTCTGATCTTCAGCCGGACGACATAGTGATCGTGCCGGCGTTTGGCACCGAGTTGTCCATCTTGCAGCAAATCAAAGAGCGCGGCTGCCAGATCGTGGACACGACCTGTGGTGACGTGATGAGCGTGTGGAAACGGGTGCGCAAGTATGCCAGTGAATCGGCGACTTCGATTATTCACGGCAAAGCCGAACACGAAGAGACCAAGGCGACCAGCTCGCGCGCGCTTGGCGACGGGACTGGGCATTATCTCGTCGTGTTGACGCTGGCCGATACGGATTACGTGTGCGATTACATTCGTCACGGCGGCGACAAAGCAGCGTTCCTCAAAAAGTTCAAAGGCGCTTATTCGCCGGGATTCGATCCGGACGTTCACTTGAAAACAGTCGGCGTCGCCAACCAGACGACGATGTTGCGCGGCGAAACCGAGGAAGTGCAGCGGCGGGTCCGGAAAGCAATCGTCGATCGCGACGGAGCGGATGAAGCGGCGAAGAACTTTCGTTTCTTCGACACGATCTGCGGCGCGACGCAAGAACGTCAGGACGCGTTGCGCGAACTGCTCGACGTCAAAATGGATTTGCTACTGGTGGTTGGAGGTTACAACAGCTCAAACACTTCGCACCTTGCGGAGATGGGCGAAGAAAAACTGCCGACCTATTTTGTGCTCAACGCTTCTCGTCTTGTCTCGCGCACTGAGATCAAGCATTACAATTTGCACGAGAAGCGTGAGGTGGTCTCCCATTTTTGGCTGCCGCCCGGACCGGCGGTCGTTGGCATCACTGCCGGCGCCTCGTGCCCGAACAACCTGATCGAAGAAACGCTCATTCGATTATTTGAGCTTCGCGGAATCCCGCGCCAGCAACTCGAGCTGGCAGCGTAAAGCGACGATTAGTAGGGGCGATTGCCCCAATCGCCCGCGGACCGTTGAGGGCAACGGCCCCTACCTGCACGCGAACCCTGTTCGTCGTGCGTTCTATTTATGAGTTATGGCACGGGCAATTTGGAAGGGCAGCATCAGTTTTGGGTTGGTCAACATTCCGATCGGGCTTTATCCGGCTACCCGGAAAGAAGATCTCAAGTTTCGTTTGCTCAGGAAAAGCGATCTCAGTCCGGTGAACTACAAGCGCGTCGCGGAAAAGGACGGGAAGGAAGTTGCGTGGGATCAGATCGTCAAAGGTTACGAGTACGAGAAAGGGAAATATGTCGTGCTCAGGGAAGAGGATTTTCAGCGGGTCGATGTCGAAGCCACCCAGACGGTCGATATCCTGGATTTTGTCGATCTGGATGAGATCGACCCGATCTTCTTTTACAAACCGTACTATTTAGAGCCGCAAAAGGGCGGAGACAAAGCCTATGCGCTGCTTCGCGATTCGTTACAACAAAAGAAGAAGGTCGGAATCGCCAAGGTCGTGATTAAGACGCGGGAGTATCTGGCCGGGGTGAAACCGGAAGACGGCGCGCTAGTTCTCGAATTGATGCACTTTGCCGATGAGCTGGCCGACACGAACAAGCTCCACCTTCCGAAAAAGGCCGAAGTCGGAAAACGCGAGCTCAGCATGGCGACCGCGTTGATCGACAGCATGAGCGCGAAATGGAATCCGGCGAAATATAAGGACGATTACCGCAAAGCGTTGATGGAAGTGATTGAGGAGAAAGTAGAAGCCGGCGGAAAAGAAATCGAAGGGAAGCCAAAGAAAGCAGCCAAGCCGACGAAGGTGATCGACCTGGTAAAAGTGTTGCAACAAAGCCTGGAGCAGAGCGGCGGAAAGAAGAAAGCGGCCCGCGGCGGCAAGCATCCGCAACGACACAAAAAAGCGGCGTAATGCGCCGCCTTATTTTGCTGCGATCTTGACACTAAAGCTCGACCTCGTGCAGCCTGAATGGTCATGAACTCGCTGAATCGATTCGCAGATCCTGTCTTTTGCATCACTCGACTGATCGTTGGTTTGCTGTTCGCATCTCATGGCGGACAAAAGATTCTCGGGTTTCCTCCCGGCGGACACGGCATGCCACCAGGAGCGATGGGAACGGTGGGAGCCTGGATTGAACTGGCTTGCGGACTGCTGATCGCCTTTGGATTTTTGACTCGAATCGCCGCCTTTATCGCCAGCGGCGAAATGGCCGTCGCCTATTTCATGATGCACGCGCCCGGCGGATTTTTCCCAATCGTGAATCACGGCGAGTCGGCGGTGTTCTATTGCTGGTTCTTTTTCTTCACTATTTTTTACGGCGCCGGCTTGTGGAGCGTTGACGCAATGATCGGAAAAGGAAAAGCGGCGACGGCTGCAGCTACCGCTTAACCAATCCAAAGTTATGTCGCTAAAGCGCGGGTTCGTTCTCTTCGCGGGCTTGTTCGCGGCCCTCACTATCTCCGCTGAAGAGATCAAGGATTTCGGACGCGACCGGCTGAATAGTTCACCGCGCCACGCGGATTGGGTCGACATCAAGTCGGGTGACAATCGAACGATTAAAGCGTTCGTGGTTTATCCCGAATCAAAGAACAAGACGCCGGTTGTTTTGGTGGTCAGCGAGATTTTCGGCCTGACCGATTGGGTGCGAAGTTTGTGCGACGAGTTGGCCGAGAACGGTGTAATCGCAATCGCGCCCGACCTGCATGGCGGACAAAAATTCGAAGACCTCGATGGCGCGCGGAAAGCGA
>DATINV010000076.1:0-11941 GCA_035473775.1 Chthoniobacterales bacterium | reverse complement strand
GCGCTAAAGTATTTTAATCGTGCAGTGAGAATCGACCCCGGATACACAATTGCCAATACCGCGTGGAAGGACGTGATGAACGCGGTGAAATTTACAAAGCAAACGCGACGTGAAAAAAGTTAATCTCAATGAGGTTACGTGGACAGAGCGGCAGTCGCCGAAGGGAAAGTTTGGGCGGAAGACGAAGAATATTTCGGTCGCGCTCGGGCGTGAGCCGGAGTCCCTTGATCCGGCGAAGCGCTGGCCGTTCGATCTCGCTCTCGTAAGCATTTCCAAAGGAAAAATGCTTTGCCCCTATCATTCGCATTCGGCCGAATCGGAAATGTATCTGGTCGTTTCCGGTCGGGGGAAAATTCGCGACGAGGATGGTTGGACCGAAGTTGGTGCGGGGGATGCGTTTTTCTTTGGACCGGGTGAAGCGCATCAGCTCGCCAATTCAGGCGACGAAGATTTTGTCTATTACGTGATTGCGGATAATCCGCGCGGCGATTGCTGTTTCTATCCGGACAGCGGCAAGTTCGCGGTTTGGAAAGAAAACGGCGAGGAAGTGATTGTGAAAGGAACAGACGCCGATTATTTCGACGGAGAGGAATGATTTTTCACCAGGAAAGACACGAAGCTCACGAAGAAGACGATTCTTAAGGATTTAAATTTTGAAAACCTTCGTGCTCTTCGTGTTCTCTGTGGTGATTTGATTGCGTGAAAAAGGTAAATATCAAGGAGATCAAAGGAGACCCGTGGCAATCGCCGAAGGGAAAGTTCACGGTCGCGTTTACGGGAGTTTCGGAAGCGCTTAGTCGCGGTCGGGCCCGGGAGTCTGGGCACCGCGTTTCAGACGAACCTAAAGAACGGTGGCCGTTCGACCTGGAATTGAACCGCATGCCGCCGGGGAAAGCGAATTTTCCATTTCATGCCCACTCGGCCCAGTGGGAAATGTATTTGATCGTTAACGGCAAAGCTTCCGTCCGCGACAAAGATGGAACGACGAATGTTGCCGAAGGCGATGTGTTTATGTTCGGGCCGAACGAACCGCACCAAATTACAAACTCAGGCGACGTCGACCTTGTCTATTATGTGATCGCCGATAATCCGGTCGGCGAATCGGGTTACTATCCCGACAGCAGCAAATGGAAGATGAACCGCAACTCACAGGTGGACCGCGTCGTAATTAAGGGTAGCGAGGCGGATTATTTCGACGGAGAAGAATAAGATTCGCCACAGAGAACACGGAGGTCACAGAGGGCGATAATTTTGGATTTTTCCTCCGTGAGCTCTGTGATCTCTGTGGTTAATTTCAAATATGGCCACGAAAAAGGCAGTGGAAGAATTTCCCTACAAGACTTACCTGAACATTTTGCACGGTCCGCTGGAGCTGATCGATGTTCAAAAGCTGGTCGACGGCTGCACCGACAAATGGTGGAACCAGACGCTCTGCAAAGTGAACGATGCCGTGGTTCGACTGGGGATCGTAGAAGGCGAATATCATTGGCACGAACACGCAGACATCGATGAGTTCTTTTACGTGGTTGATGGACGTTTCCTGATCGATCTCAAAGATCGCACCGTCGATCTTGGCCCAAAGCAAGGCTTTGTCGTGCCGCGGGGAGTGCAACATCGCCCCCGCGCGCCGAAACGAACGGTGATTCTGATGGTCGAACGGGCGGACATCGTGCCCACCGGCGATTGAGAATCGCTTAGGAAAGCAGGAACACAGGAATTCGGAAGTCCAGCCGGACTGGTGTCAATTAATTTCCCGCTTTCACGCGTTCCTTAGACATCTCTGGTCTCTTTAGTTAAGATCGCCGTCTTGAAGATTGTTTCTGGAGGCCAGACTGGAGTGGATCGTGCGGCGCTTGATGTAGCGCTGAAGTATCGAATTCCGTGCGGGGGCTGGTGCCCGGAAGACCGCTCAGACGAAGACGGCAAGATCCCTGACCGTTATCCAATGACGCCCATGAAGAAGGGTGGCCCGCATGAACGGACGGCCCGCAATGTTCAAGATTCGGATGGAACGCTCGTGATTTATTTTCACGAACTGATGGGCGGGACCGCCTACACGGTCGGTTGCTGCATTGAACAACGGCAACCGCATCGATTGATCGATGCCGCGAAATATTCTCCCGAAGACGCGGTCCCGTTAATGGCCGCCTTCATGCGCGATCACGATATCGACATTCTCAATATCGCTGGCCCACGCCAGAGCGAATGGGCGGGCGGTTACGATTACACGTTTCGCGCGATCGACGTTTTGCTGAGCAGAATGAAATTTAGCGCGCGCCGGCGGCGATAATTATTCGTAACGCAAGGCCTTCACGGGATCGAGTCGGGCCGCGAAGTAAGCCGGAATCAACGCGGCGATCGAACAAATCAAAAACGCGCTGATACAAATGACAGTGACGTCGTGCGGAACGACTTGCGCCGGGATTTCGGAAAACTGGTAGACTTCCCGAGGAAAAATTTCGATGTGCAGAGTATTGGCAAGCCATTGGCTGAATTCATTGCGATAACGAATTAATGTCATGCCGAGGCCGAGACCGGTCAGCGTTCCAAAAAGTCCGACCACCGTCCCCTGTCCCAGAAAAACCCAGATGATTTGGGAAATATTTGCACCCAATGCTTTCACGATCCCAATTTCGCGCCTCTTCTGAACGGTAACGGTAATGAGCGTGCTCATGATTCCGAACGCGGCGACGACGACGATGAAGAAGAGGAGAAAGAACATGACTGTGCGCTCAAGGCGAACCGCTTCAAAATATTGGTGGTTCATGTCGATCCACGTTTCAGCGAACTGCGGCGGTGTTAAGAGATTTTCAATTTCCTCTTTGACCCGCTCGGCGCCGTAAGGGTCGTCGGTTTTGACCGTGATGCCGTGGAGCGAATCGCCCAAGCCGTAAAGTTCCTGACCAATATAAAGCGGAACAATCACGAATTCCGAATCATGAACATAATGGCCGGTCTCGAAAATTCCGGTGACGGTCAGTTCTTTCGGCAAAATCACGTCTCGCAATTCGTCGACCGCGGCTTTCTCTTCGTTGCCCTTTGCATTCTCCAGTTTTTTTATGCCGTCCAGGATTTGGCCAAGATTGCCCGGCGAATAGATGGTCAGCTTGTCACCGACTTTGATTTCCAATTTGCGCGCGATGTCGATGCCGAGCACCACCGATTCGCCTTCGAGATCAAGCTTTCCGTTTTTAACGAACTTCCGGAGCGGAACGACGTTTTCCTCTTGTTTCGGATCGATGCCGCGAATCATCGGCGCCAGTCGCTTATTTTGAAATTCCACAATGACCGGCCCTTGCACGTAAGGCGCGGTCGCCACCACTCCGGGCAACTTGTCGATCTGCGCTTTCAGCGATCGCCAGTCGTTTAAAACGTCTTCGCTCGTCACCAAAATGTGGGCATCGAAATCAATGACCTTCTGGCGAAGCTCGCGATCGAACCCGGTCATCACCGAAATGACCAAGATCAACACTGTTACGCCGAGAGTGACCCCGAGAACGGAGATCAACGTGATGATAGAAAGGAACGTGCGTTTTGGTTTGAGATAACGCAGGGCCAGGAAAAAACTGAACGGCAGTTTCAAATCGCCTTTACCGTGGACGGAAACGACCCCGGTTTCCAGAGGGAATCGTTTTAAACGCGAATGATCATTTCGATGAGCAACTCCATCGCCAGGAACCAAACCGGCAGGACTTGCCACAAGCGCAGATTGCGCGATGCCCACGAATCATTCGTTATGTGCGGATCACGACCGAACAACTTCTTACGCTTGTAGAACACATACACGCCGGCGTAGGAATACCGTTAAGAGACAAAACGAGAAAAATACGCGCAATGCCGGCGCCGTATCTTCAAGTTTGTGAGCTGCCGCAATGAAGTTGGTTCCCACCAACTTATTTCGAATCTGGGACCGAGACCGGTCGCCGTTTAGCGCGAGTGCGCTTTACAATCCAACGGGATGTCGCGCTTCAAATGCCCAGGTATCGCGTCCATCGAGATGCCAGCGTGGACCGACATCGCCGCCGTAACGAAAATCCGTAGTGTCGAGACGAAGTCCGGCGATCGTTGCAAATACGTGGCCATGTTTCGAATAAATCGTGAACCAGCGGCCGCGGCCGCGCTGTCCGTAACGCAGAAAATCGCCCGAAGGGATCGGTTGATTAAGCAGACCGGCATAATGAAGCGCGAACGAAACTGTTCCGGAGCAATCATAGCCGTAATCGTGAAACGATCCGTGCCCCCCGCCCCAGACGTACGGGCGACGGCAAATTGTGTTCACCGCCCAGATCGCGTGTTTGACGCTGTCGGGTGCGTTAGATGGCGCATAAGCGATTCCATTTCGCAAAACGGCGCGATTTCCGCGGACCATCGGGTGCGAATCGCCGAGATCGAATCCAGGCGTTCTTGCTTCCGGTTCTTCGTCAGTACTGACGATCGGTTCCGAGCGTTGCGGACGCGGCGCATAATAGGCAACGCGCATCGCCTGAGCAGCCATCGGTTGCCGGCTGAAGGTGAACGGTTGAAGCGGTCCGCCGTCGGCAATTCGGGATGGGTAAATTCGGTCGCGCGAGGGCCACGATTGCGCATCGGCGTTGGAAGCTGGGATTATCGCAATCGCGAGAACGATCGCCAAAACCGACAAGGCCGGACGTAGCACGGCTGCCTATAAGCTGCTTTCAGGCCAAACTGTAGGGGGCGCTATTAGCGTCACGACTCGAAAGACGGAAGCAGACTGTTTCCCCTACAGAATCTATTTCAGGGCGTGCGCCTGGAGGTCCTCGAGGGAAACAAATTCAAGCGCCGATGCATGGGTCGCTTCGAGATCAACTGGTGCGGCGCGGTTGGCTTCCAGCGCGGATTTCCATCGCGTCACGCAAACGCACCACTTATCTCCGGGGTTGAGCCCCGGAAATCCCCACTCCGGAACCGGCGTTACCAGGTCGTTTCCATCCAGGACCGAAAAATCGAGAAACTCCCGGGTCACTTGCACGCAGACTGTGTGCAGACCGACGTCTTCCGGACCGGTCCGACAATAACCGTCGCGAAAAAATCCCGTCATCGGATCGCGACAACAGCATTTCAGGTCTGTTCCGAGAACATTGGTCGGCATTGTTTAGTCAAAAGATGGTTCTTCGGTAGAAACGGTTGATTCGCCCTCACTTTGCCGTAGCGCCTGTTCCACCGCGCGCCAAGGAAGCATCGCGCACTTGACGCGTTGAGGAAATTTTCGAACACCGCGCATCACCTGCAGATCGCCGAGATTTTTGGGGGCGTCGTTTTTTCCGGTTGTGACCAAATCATGAAACGCGCGTAACATTTGCTCAACTTCATCGCGTTTCTTTCCTTTCAATTTCATCGTCATCAACGACGCAGACGCCTGACTGATAGCGCAGCCATGGCCAGTGAACTTGATGTCCTCCAACCCGCCGTTGTTATCGTACTTGATCGCGAGATGAATCTCATCACCGCAGGACGGATTATCGCCGTGCACTTTGACCGACGCGTCCGGCAGCTCGCCGAAATTCCGCGGACGGCGCGAATGATCCAAGATGACTTCCTGGTAAAGTTCTTCGAGCTCGCCAAGTTCGGTGTTCATTTGAAAAAACTCACCGCTTTCTGCAGGATTTCGATCATCCGGTCGATTTCTTCACGGGTGTTGTAGAGATAAAAACTCGCCCGAGTTGAACCGGTCACGCCGAATCGCCGCATGAGCGGTTGGTTGCAATGATGACCGCCGCGCATCGCGAGGCCGTATCGATCCGCAAATGTCGTGAGATCGTGAGGATGTGCGACATCCATAACGAAGCTGATAACCCCGGCGTGTTCCTTCGCGGTGCCGATCACCCGCAATCCGGACACTTCCGTCATCCGCTGGAGACCGTAATTCGCCAGATCAACATCGTGTTGGAAAATCTCGGCGCGCCCGATTCCTTCAAGATAGTCGACCGCTGCAGCAAGTCCGATTGCGCCGGCGATGTTGGGAGTCCCTGCTTCGAAACGCTGTGGTGGCTTTTTGAACGTACTTTTTTCGAGCGTCACGCTGACGATCATTTCGCCGCCGCCGTGGTAAGGCGGCATCGCGTCCAACATTTCGAGCCGTCCGTAAAGTGCTCCGATTCCTGTCGGCGCACACATTTTGTGACCGGAAAACGCGAGGAAGTCGCAACCGATCTCTTGCACATTCAACGGCATGTGCCCGATGCTTTGCGCCGCATCGACCAGGGTAACCGCACCGACGCTTTTCGCTTTCGCGCACAACTCGGCGACCGGATTGATCGTGCCGAGCGAATTTGAAACGTGGGTAAAGGCGAACAATTTCACTTCGGGCGTGAGCAGCGATGAAAGTCTCTCCAAGGCGAGCGTGCCATCATCGCGGACTGGAACAAACCGCAGTTGGGCGCCGATTCGCTCGGCCAACAGCTGCCACGGCACGAGGTTGCTGTGGTGCTCCATTTCGGTGAGCAGAATCACGTCACCAGGGTGCAAAAATCTTCCACCCCAAGCCTGCGCGACGAGGTTGATGCTCTCGGTGGTGCCCCGAGTGAACAGAATCTCGTCGACAGATTTCGCGCCAATGAAATCCGCGACGCGCTGACGCGATTTCTCGTAATGTTCGGTCGCGCGTGCGCTCAGCGCGTGCAGACCGCGGTGCACATTGGCATTTTCGTGCTCATAGTAATTGCGAACGACGTCGAGCACGGCCCGCGGTTTCTGCGAACTGGCTGCGCTGTCGAAATAAATCAGCGGATGCCCGTTCACGCGCTCGTTAAGGATCGGAAAATCCTCACGAATGGCAGGCCAATCTACCTGACTCTTCACCGCCTTGTGCATCAGATAATCTGCGCGAACATCCGAGGCGCGCCAGTTTATTCATGCCTAAGGATCGACATCCGTGGCAGAATTGATTTACGATCAAATGTTCCACGCCCTTCTTGGTCGAAAAATGATGAAAACCGCCATTGTTTACTGGCTTCTTCCAGCGAAGCCGGGACGAGATTTGTTTTGCGAGGTTGTTCGGATCTTGCGTAAAGAATTTCGGGCGCCTAATTTTCACCCGCATCTGACACTGTTGGTGGCAGCAAAAGGGCGACAATCACCACAAAAAGTACTGCGGCAGATTCGTTCGCGGCCAATTCATTTGAAGGTTCGCGCCGTCGCTTTTTCGGACAAGTTTACCAAGACACTCTTTGTGCGTTTCAAATCAAATCCCGCCTTGCGTAGCTTGGTTGCCGAGCTCGGAAACGCCGCCAATTTGGTTGCGAAAACGCCCGGCGATCCGCACGTGAGTTTGATTTACAAAAAGATTCCACGCGCGACAAAACGGGAACTGGCAAAAGTAATTAAGCTTCCTTTCCAGCATGCCGCCTTCGATTCTATAGCCGCCGTGCGAATGACGTTGCCTGTCCGCAGCGGCGCCGATGTCCAAAAATGGAAGATCGTCGCGAAGAAATCATTGCGTCGATAGCGAATTGAATTCTCCCCCATCGGTTCGAGCTTTCTCTTACCGATGGATCCGAAGACAAAGATTTTCGGGGAACACGATCCGGCGACGATTAAGCAAATCGAGACCTGCGTTGCGGCGGGTGGCGAACGCGGTGTGCTCTGTGCCGACGGTCACAAAGGTTACGCCCAGCCGATCGGCGGCGTGGTTGCTTACAAAAATAAAATTTCCCTGAGCGGCGTCGGGTTCGACATCGCTTGCGGAAATCTGGCAATTCTGACCGACGCGACGCGCGATCAAATTGCGTCGAAAATCGACAAAATCATGGATGATGTTGTCCGCAACATTTCATTTGGCATCGGGCGCAGGAGCAAGACGCGAGTCGAGCACGAACTGTTTGAGGATCCTGCCTGGCAAATAAAACCGATCGGCGATTTGAAGTCGATTGCGGCGGAGCAGCTCGGGACGGTCGGCGGCGGGAATCATTACGTCGACGTTTTCGCAGATGAGAAGAACCGGATCTGGGTGGGCGTGCACTTCGGTTCGCGCGGACTCGGACATAAAACCGCCACGCATTTTCTAAAGGCGGCCGGTGGGAAAGATGGAATGGACGTTCCGCCTACCGTGGTCGACGAAAAATCGGAAATCGGTAACGATTATCTTGCCGGAATGCATTTGGCTGGCCGCTACGCTTATGCTGGGCGGGAAGCGGTCGCGCGCCGCGTTGTGCAAAATATCCTTGGCGCACGCATCCTTGAAGAAGTGCACAATCATCACAACTTCGCCTGGCGCGAGAAACATGATGGCGGAGAGTTTTGGGTCGTGCGCAAAGGCGCTACCCCGGCGTTTCCCGGACAGAAAGGATTCGTCGGTGGAAGCATGGGCGACGATGCGGTGATCGTTGAAGGAGTCGACTCCCCGGTTTCGCGGGAAGCCTTGTTCTCAACGATTCACGGTGCCGGCCGAATAATGTCCCGAACCGCCGCGAAGGGCCGATTCGTGAAAGTTGGGAACAAACGCATTCGTCAGGATGGACTCGTTAGGCATGACGAAATGATGAAATGGATACACGATCGCGGAATTATTTTGCGCGGCGGCGATCTGGACGAAGCTCCGCAAGCGTATCGGCGATTACCGGATGTTCTTAAAGCGCATACGGGAACGATCCGAATCCTTCATACTTTGCGACCGATCGGAGTCGCGATGGCCGGACGCGACACGGTAGATCCTTACAAAGACTGACGCTTCAAGGACTCGCGCTTACCGCGGCAGCCGGCGTTGAGATAGGGGTCGATGTCGGAACCGGCGATGCGCTTACTTTAGGAACGGGCCTTGGGCTCGCGGAAGCCTTTGCGGCTGGCGTCGGTGAACCGCCGAAAACTTTCGGGCGCTCGTCTTCGAGCAATCGTTTTTCTTCAACGTAAAGCGGACCGCGTTTTGCCAACTGAATGTAGTCCTTGGCCGCATCCGTTTGATTGACGTCGAGCAAGAGAACTGCGGCATAAACAGCGTTGTGCGACTCCCGCATTGTTTCCGGGGGCAATTTTCGAATGACGTCGAGTCCTTCCATCGTCCGGCCTTGAACGTAAAGCGCAAAAGCATATGTGATCGCGCAGTTCGGATCATCCGGTGCGCGATCGTAAACCAGCTTGGCCAAATCCTGCGCTTGCTTGGTGTTTTGATCGATGTTCAAACCGAGTCTGGCCAGGTTTGCGCTAATCGCAATGTCGTTAGGGGAGTTTTCGTGCAGACGTTGCAACACATCGTAAAGCCTTTTCAAATCGTTGCTCGTGCGATAAGCCTTGTAGAGTGCGTCGAGCGCTTCGCGCCGAGTCGGGGAATTGCGCGAGAGCCGGGACCAAAGTTCTTCGCTCTCGATCGACAAATTCCATCTGCTGGCGAGACGCGCGAGACGCAGTTCGTGGTCGGGGTGATCGGTGGCAGCGCGCACCGCTTCGTGCCAGAGCGTGTCGAACTCGGCGTCGGCACCGGATTGGCGCGCCTGGTGGGCGGCAAATCCCTGATAAGCGAGACGAAGATAATCGTCGTTGCCCCAAGATTCGCTTCGAGTCCAACGCCGCAAACGCGACCAATTCTTGAGCTCGGCAAAGGCGGCGGCAATAGCAATCGAGGGAGGTGGATGATTGGTCGCGTCGGCGGGCAGTTTCTCCATCCATTTAATCACTTCCGACGCCATTCCGTTTTCATTCATCCAATCCATGAGAAGGCTGAGGTCGGTTGAGTTACGCGCGGCGACCGGTTTTACCTTCTCCAGCAGAGCGTCGAATTTTTTTGCGTCGAGCTTCCGATAGAAATTTAAACAGAGCAGGTAATCGCTAAAGGTGACGTCGGACGACATTTGGAGCTGTTGGGCAAACCGATCGGCCGCTTCGAAGTCTTTCCGGTCAACGGCGTCGTTTAGTAGCGCCCGCAACGCTCCGCTGCGAAACTCCGGATTCTGATTGAGGCGTTCGAGAATATCGCGCGCCTGCGCATTTTTCTCCGGGTCCGGTGAACGAATGCGAATGGCAGCAAGATTGAACAGATAAAGATCATTCTTGGGATCTTTATGAACCGCGATATCGAATTGTTGTTCCTGTTCGGCGGCGTTTCCTTCCGCTCGTGCCAGCCAGCCGGCCACAACATGGAAGGTCGCTCGATCTTGTGCGCGCGGCGCTATCTGCTCCAATGTTTTGCGCGCAAGATCAATTTGGCCAAAGCGGAGCGCCGCCGAAGCTAAATTCAGTTGCGCATCGATGTTGTCCGGTTGGAGGTGAGCGATCTGCGCGCGCCAGGAAACCGTTTCCTCCGAGTTTTGTCTTTCGGTCGCGTCGGCCAAAACGTAAAACGCGGGAAGTGAATCCTGATGCAATTCGAGGACCTGGCGGGCCAGCCGATTCGCTGCGATGTAGTCTTTGCTATCCAGCATCGCCGACGCTCGTTTCAACAAACGTGATTCGCGCCAACCGGAGTAGAGTTTCGATCCGTAGGTTCCGAAGACAACGATCAGGAACAACGCAATCGCAGCGGCGACAACATAGATTGCGACTCGGAGCGGCGGAAAATGAAACCGAACGCTTGGAAATGACTCGGTACCGGGCAACGAGTGAGTTCGTCTCCTGCGACGTACGCGTCGGATTCTTTCCGGCATCTAATCCTTATGCGCAGACGAACCCTAGAATGCAACTAACCCTTGCGAACAACGAGCGCCCGAAAGCCTATCCTTCACCATGTGATTCGCGCACCACCGGGACGTGTTCGACTTGAGCGCGGACCCTTTCACGCATACTTGGTCCCCAGACATAGCGCGTGAGCAACACCTTGATCGTCGCTGTAAGTGGCACGGCCAGAATGGGTCCGAGCAAGCCGCCTATCAACAAGCCCCACACAAAAATCGACACAATAACGGTCATGGGATGCAGACCGACTGATTGGCCCACGATTTTCGGCGCGTAAAACATGCCCTCGAGATTTTGGATGACGACAAAGATGATGGTCACCCAAAGCGGGCCCCAAACATTCCCCCATTGAAACGCCGCAATCAGGACCGCCGGAACCCAACAGATCACGATTCCGATGTAAGGAATCATGGTCAGAATAACAACGAACAGACCGATTAGGGGCGCGAAGTTTAATCCCAGCAGAGTGAGGGTGCTGCCGATTAAGGTTCCGTCGACCAGGCACACAAGGAGTTGTCCGCGGAAGTAGGCGATAACGTAATTGTTGATTTCGGAAATCGCGGCCGCGATCTCATCCTTGAGCGGCGATGGCCGCAAAGGCAGGTAATCTTTCCAGCGCCGTTCGATTCGCGGCCGTTCTTTCAATAAAAAAAACAGATAGATCGGCACCATCACCAAGCTAAGCAGGAAACCAGCGACACCGAGAAACCCACCGATGCTCTTTTTAAGAATGTTCCAGACCTTAGCGCTCCAAGTCGGCAGCTGGTGCTGGATGTAGACAATCATCTTCTCCACGTCAGCTTCGACTTTCTGGCGTTCCGCGGAACTGATCTTCGGCGGCGTCGGAGCGATAGACTCGACCGCCGGACTTGCTGGCGATGCCGAAGGTGTTGGCGACGGCGTGACAACGGCGTGCGGCGGCGGCGTTCCAAGGAGTAAATTGACCAGACCGGAGGTGGCGGACTTGCTTCGCGTGCCACTCGTCCCACCGAGAACTCGATTGTAACGAACAACGAGATCGACAATTCGGTCCCGCGCGGTTTGGGTGTAGGTGGGAAGTTCCTTCGCGAAATTCGCGCTTTGCATCGAGATGGTCGGCACGACCCACCAAAACAAACCGAGCAACGCAATGAACGCGCTCAAGAAAATGACGATGATTGCCCAGGTCCGGCTGATGCCGCGGCGGCAAAGTTCCGTCACCAGCGGATCGAGCAAGTAGGCGAGAATGATCGCGATGGCTACCGGAATCAAAATCGGCTGAAGGAAGCTAACTAGACTCGCGCCGACATAAACGACCACACCGGCGATGACAATGAGGAGG
>DATINV010000075.1:0-3264 GCA_035473775.1 Chthoniobacterales bacterium | reverse complement strand
TTAATCGCGAGATACGGTTTGCCGAAGCCGATCGCCAAACCCTTGGCGATTGATGCACCAATCATGAGCGAGCTGGCCAAACCGGGCCCGCTCGTCGCGGCAAACGCGTCGATTTGTCCGATATCGACTTTCGCCTCGTGTGTTGCGCGCTCGAGCAGACGCGGTGCGTACACCAAATGATTGCGGGATGCGACCTCTGGCACCACGCCGCCGAATTTCTCGTGCTCAGCACTTTGCGACGCAACTTCACTGGCCAGCAACTCCGAGCCGGAGTGGCCGTTACCACTGCGAAGGACAGCAACGGCCGTTTCGTCACACGAGGTCTCGAGAGCCAATAGAAGTTGAGGGGTTGAGGGGTTGAGATGTTGAGAATCGCGCTGCATCTAACGGCTCAACTTCTCAACAACTCAACCGCTCAACCAGTTATTTCTTGATTACTTCGCCTTTGGGAACGTTTTGCTGCGCGTAAATCATGACGCCTTTGAGCGCGTCGATCGCCCGCAACATCTGCGGGTCGTTGCTCTTGATGAAGCTCTTGTCTTCATCGGGCCGACTGGTATCGCCACCGTTGCGGGCCGCAAACAACAGTCGTTCCTGTTCGGGGCTGATCGGCACCCGAATATTCGGCACAACACCGTTTCCGTGGATCACTTGTTTGCTGGGAGTGTAATATTTGGCGGTCGTGAAACGTAACGCCGACCCATCCGGCAACTGCATCACATTTTGGACGGAACCTTTTCCGAAGGTGGTTTCGCCAACCACGATCGCGCGATGCAAATCTTTCAGCGCGCCGCAAACAATCTCGGCACCACTGGCGCTGCCTTCATTCACCAGGACCGCCATCGGAAAGTTCGGACGTTCCTTGCTGACACCGGAAGTGGAATACTCGCGCTGTTGAGAGGCGACCCGCCCCTGAGTCGAAACCACTTTCGTGTTTGGCGGCAAAAATTGCGCGCAAACATCCACCGCGCTATTCAACAATCCGCCGGGATTATTCCGCAGATCGAGAATCAGCGCCTGCATCCCTTGCTTCTGCAATTCATCGAGGGCCTTTGAAAGCTCTTCCGCAGTCGGTTCGTTGAATTGAACCAGACGCACATAAGCGATTTTGAACGAGCCGGTCAGATCGGGATCGAGTAACCGCGTACCCTTAACGCTTTGCACTTTGATCTCCGCCCGCTCGAGCGGGTAATCCTTCACCTCTTTCGTCGCCGGGCGAATGAGAGTCAGCGTGATTTTCTGGCCGGGCGCGCCGCGTAGATGGTTGATCACGTCCTGCAAATCCATCTTCTCGGTGGAGGCGCCGTTAATCTTTAAAATTTGATCGCCTGAAAGAATGCCCGCCTTCGCCGCCGGCGTATCTTCCATCGGTGCCACGACTGTTGGCAGACCGTTTTTGATTGCGACCTCGATCCCAAGTCCGTTGAAGCGACTGCGAGTGTCCTCCTGCATATCGCGAAAATCATCCGGATCCATGAACTGACTGTGCGGATCCAGCGAACTGAGCATTCCTTTCAACGCCGCCGTTACCAAATCGTGATAACTGGTTTTGTTTCCATCGACGTAATCCTGCCGAATCAATTGCAGCGCCTTGGCAAAAATCGCGATTTGAGAATAACCGGTGTCATCCTCCTCATTGTTGGCCGCGCCCAAGCTGCGGAATGAGATTCCACCCAGGACCACAACCAGAACCAGGCTGAACGCTCCGATAAGAATGCGACGCTTCATTTCCAATCGAATTGGGAACGGACCGACATTCGCCCATTCCAAAATTTTTGGCAACGGCCAAACCGTCGGCTAAGCTTGCGCCGCCGTGGTGACAACCCTGAGAAAGACGCCCGCCTGCATATTTGTCGCGATCGCTCTTGCTCTGCCTGCGACAAGTGTTTTCGCCCTGCAAACGCCGGACGCCGAATACGAAGCGGTGGCCGAGGAGTTTATGAAGGGCTACTTCGTCGCCCGCCCTCTCCTTGGCACTTCCCTCGGCCTTCACGAATATGATGGAAAAATAACTGACTACAGCCGGCTGTCGCTCGATGCGGAGCTGTTTCGCCTCAAAAAATTCGAGGACCGCCTTCAGAAATTCGAGCTCAACAAGCTCAGCCAGCGTCAATCGATCGATTTACGCATCCTTCAGGCAGGCATCCGAAGAGAAATCTTTCAGCGTGAAGCGATGGCGATCTACGAACGCAATCCAATTGTCTACGCTCGGGCCGCCGACGTAAACGTTTACATCAAGCGCAACTTCTCGCCGTTGGAAGACCGCGTCCACAGCATTGTCGCAATCGAGTCGCAGGTTCCAAATATCCTGATCGCTGCGAAAACCAACCTCAATCCCGTGCTGCCCAAGCCCTATGTGGAGCTCGCCATCAAAATTGCGAGAGGCGCAGCCGAATTTCTGCGCAAAGACCTGGTCGAAGCAATCGCTGACTTGAAGGATGAACGGCAGCGCGCGGATTTCCTGGAATCGAATCGAAAGGCCGCTGCCGCCCTTACCGATTACGCCGGCTGGCTCGAGCGGGAACGATTGCCGAAAGCGACGGCCGATTTTGCGCTCGGCGAAGAAAAGTTCCAGCGCATGTTGCGCGACACGGAATTGGTCGACCTTCCGCCCCAAAAAATTCTCGAGATCGGAATGGCCCAGTTAGAAAAGGAACAAAAGACATTCGCGGCCGCCGCCCAGAAGATTGATCCTGCAAAATCCGCGGTCGAGGTCTTCAAGCAAATCCAGGCCGAACATCCCACGCCGGAAAGTTTGTTGGCCGACGTCAACAAAAACCTCGAGAACATTCGAAAATTCGTGGTCACGCGAAAACTGGTGACGATCCCATCGGAAGTCCGTGCTCGGGTGAAAGAGACGCCGCAGTATCGACGCGAGACGTCCTTTGCCTCGATGGATACGCCGGGAGCGTTCGAGAAACGCTCGACTGAAGCGTACTATTATGTGACGCCACCGGAGAACGACTGGCCGCCGCTGCAAAAGGACGAATGGCTGACTGCGTTTAACTATTACACCGCGGACATCGTTTCAATTCATGAAGTTTACCCGGGCCACTACGTCCAGTTCCTCCGTTTGAATGCTTCGCCGGCCACCAAAGTCGAAAAGATTTTCGGAAGCTACGCTTTCATCGAAGGCTGGGCCCATTATTGCGAGAAACTCATGATTGATGAGGGATACGGCGGGGTGGCGAATCCGAGCGAAGACGACGTCAAGCGCGCGGCCAAGTATCAGATGGCCCAAGCCGATGAAGCAATGTTGAGATT
>DATINV010000074.1:0-18972 GCA_035473775.1 Chthoniobacterales bacterium | reverse complement strand
TTGAAGTCGTCAGTTCAATGACGGGCATCGCAGCGGCGTATACGATTTACTGTTTCTTCCGCCGCTCGTGTTTACGGACGAGCGAGACCATCACGCCCTGGATTTTAAGCTCGCGGGCGGGAATCAGATCAGGATAAAGCGGGTTCTCGGCTTTCAAATACGGCCGGCCGCGATCAACCAGGTAACGTTTTAACGTGGTCTCCCCGTCGATCAGTGCCGCGACGATATCGCCGCTATGGACTTCTTTGCTTTGTTCGAGAATCACCAGGTCGCCGTCGAGAATGTGCGCGCCAATCATCGAATCGCCGCTAACGCGGAGCGCGAAGGTGCCTTGAGTTTTTGAAACGTTCGCTGATTGCGCATCGAGCGAAACATGACCTTCGACATCCTGCTCGGTCATGGTCGCCATGCCGGCCGGAATTTGTCCGTAAATCGGAACATCATGAATCCGGACCTTCTGGATTGGCGTGATCAGCGTGCGCGCTTTGCCGGCCTGGCGTTGAAGCAATCCTTTTTTCTCTAGAGCGGCGATGTATTGCATCACCGACGTCTGACTGGCGAACCGAAAGTGACTTTGGATTTCGCGCGTGCTGGGGGTGACGCCTTTCTCGCGTTGTTCGCGCTGGATGAAATCCAACACCTTTTTTTGGCGATCCGTGAGCATGAATGGACCATCGCAGCACCGCCGTGGCGGTGCAAGTTCAAATGAACATGACGCACGGCGTGTCCGCCGCGCAAGTTATCCGTTCTCAGTTAATGGTTATCCGGAAGCGGGTTATTTGCCGGTTTGGAACGCGCGATTCGGATACGGCGGCGGCGAAGGGAAATCGTAACGCTTGGTCTTCAACTCCTCCTGGAGTTCCTGGATTCCGCGATCGAGCTGTTGATCTTCGCCTTTGAATTCCTTCCCCGGGTCGTTGTCGACCACGATGTCGGGATCGACCCCGTGCCCTTCGATTATCCAATTTTTACCATCCTTGGAGAGCAAGGCGAACTCCGGTTTGAAGAACGAACCTCCGTCAACGAGCGGGAGCGATTGGCGAATTCCGACGACGCCGCCCCAGGTCCGTTTACCGATTAACTTTCCGAGACCGAGCGCTTTGAACCGGTACGGAAAAATATCACCGTCGGACGCGGAGAATTCGTTGCAGAGCGTGACCATTGGTCCGGTGAAACTTTGCGGCGGATCGGTTTGGGTCACTCCGTTGCGCGCGATGCCGAGCATCAAGAAGGCGCGGCGCAAACGCTCCGCGACCAGTGGCGAAACGAATCCGCCCCCGTTTCCGCGGACATCGACAATCAAGGCATGTTTTCGAATTTGCGGGAAATACTGCTTGGTGAATTCATTCAGCCCGGGCTGGCCCATGTCCGGAATGTGAATGTATCCAATGTCGCCGTTGGTTTTCTTGTTCACGTAATCGATGTTCTTTTGGACCCAGTCTAAATAATAGAGCGGTCCTTCGTCGGCCGTCGGCACAACCGTTACGTCGCGCGCACCGACATCGTTCGGTTTTGAATTCACCCGCAAGATCACTTGCTTGTCCGCCGTCCCGATCAACGCCTGATAAATGTTCGGTAGCGTGGAAGCCGGCGTGCCGTTAACCGCGAGAATGTAATCACCGGCCTTCACATCGACCCCAACCACGGTCAGCGGGGAGCGGGTGTGTTTGTCCCAATTCTCGCCCGGTAAAATGCGATCGATTTTGTAAGCCTTACTCGCCGGATCGCGCGACAATTCGGCGCCGAGCAGTCCGAGTTTGATTCGATGATTCTCCGGCCGCTCGCCCCCGCCGACGTAGGCGTGGCCGTTGCTCAATTCGGCGATCAATTCGCCGAGCAGATAAGTGAGATCGTTCCGGTGATTCACAAACGGCAAGAGCGCGCCGTATTTGTCGCGCATCGCCTTCCAATCGACGCCATTCATGTTTGGCGCGTAGAAGAAATCACGCTCCTGTCGCCAGCATTCGTAATAGATCTGTTTCCATTCCGCCTGGCGATCGAGCTGCATATCGAGTCCCTCGATTTTGTGCTCGTGATCCTTGGTTTCGATCTTGTCCTTGGGGATGTCGATGATCGCGTAATCTTTTTTGATTTTTACCAGCATCTTTTTGCCATCGAACGAGATCTGGTAATCGTTGGCATCGCCCAGCACGGTCTCCTTGCGGTCTTCCAGGCTATAGGAACAGAGATGTGATTTGCGATCCCGGGCGCCACCGTCGTCATTGTCATCTTCGCCGACGTCATCGGCCGCGGTGCGACGCAAATAAAAGATCCGGTCCTCCGGCATGCGAAGGTCCCGATAATTTCCGGGCGTGATCTCAAGACCGACAATGCGGTTTTGGATTCCGTCGATATCGATTTTAACAACGACCGGTTTCTTTGCTGCCGGGGTGGGCGTGGGTGACGGTTCCGGTTTCTTTTCGGCCGTCTTTTTGCCGGCCGTTGTTGGAGTTGGCTTAGCTTCCGGTTTTTTCTCTTCCGCTTCCTTTTCTTTTTCTTTCTCGCGTTTCTGGTCTGCTTTTCCAACCTCATCACTCTTCGGTCCCAACGGGTTTTCGGTCTCCTTGGCCAGCGTGATCATGTAAACACGCTCCATGTCGCGATAAATGTTTGAGAATTCTTCGTCGCCGAAGGTGGGTTTGAAATCGCGGGCCGAAGTCAGGAGCAAGTATTTCCCGTCGTCGCTGAACGTCGGTTCGGCCGCGTTGTACCAATTATCCGTTACCGCGGTCTGCTGCTTGCCAGGCAGCGAATACAAATACACTCGCGATAGGCCGTTTTCTTCCGGACGGCCCCAAGCGATCCATTGACTATCGGGCGACCAATTAAAGACTTCGATTTCGCCGAATTTGTCCTGGTCGACTTGGGTCACGGTCTTGCTCGCAACATCGACATAGCGCAATCGTTGCAAGCGATCCGCCCAAGCGAGCTTCTTGCTGTCGGGCGACCATTTCATCGCATAATAATAAGTGTCAGCCCCGCTAGTGAGCTGGACCGGGTCGCCTTTGCCGTCTTGGGCGCGAACATAGAGCTCATTTTCGCCGGTCGCGTCGGAGTTGTAGGCGATCCATTTTCCGTCCGGAGACCAAACCGCGTCCCGCTCGTGCGCGCCGGAAGTCTTGGAGAGATTACGGGGTGTGCCGTTCTTGGCCGGAACGGAGAATAAATCTCCGCGGGCGACGACAATTGTTCGTTCGCCGTCCGGCGCGAGATTCACTGATTCCAAATGTTTTGATGCGTCGACGAACGCGTTCCGGCCGATCGCGAAATCTTCCTTGATGTCGATTGGCACAGTCCGCGCCTCGCCAGTCTTCAGGTCGTAACGCCAGATGTAGCCGGCCTGTTCGAACACGATCGATTGCTTGCCAATCGAGGGAAACTTTATGTCGAAATCCTTAAAGGTGGTGAGCTGACGCGTTTCCTTAGTGCCGAGATCGGTCGAGAACAGATTCAACCGGCCTTCCCGATCCGAAAGAAAATACATTTTATTGTCCGGGCCCCACATTGGGCAGATGTCCTGAGCCGGGTTGTTAGTTAGGTTTTCGGTCGTGCCATTCTTGAAATCGTAGATCCAAATATCGTCGGCCATGCCGCCGCGATAATGCTTCCAAGTCCGGAACTCGCGGAAGACGCGGTTGAACGCCATTTTCGAATCGTCCGGCGAAAACGAAGCAAAACCGCCGCGCGGCACCGGCAATTGCTGCGGAAGTTCCGCGTCATTGCCCACCGTAAAAAGCGAGCCGATGAAATCGTTGAACGACTTCATTCGAGACCGGAACACGATAAGCGGCTTGGTGTTCTCCCAAGTCATCACGAGGTTGTTCGGGCCCATTCGATCTGAGATATCATCGCGGCCGAGAGTTGCTGAAATTGTGAGACGCTTCGGGGCCCCGCCGTCTGCCGACATCAGATAAACTTCGCGATTGCCGTCATACTCTGAGGTGAACGCGACCTGTTTGCCGTCCGGCGAAAATCGCGGGAACGACGTATAACCCGGTCCGCTGGTCAGCCGTCGGGCAACGCCTCCGTCTTTGCCGACGGTGTAAAGTTCGCCCGCGTAGCAAAAGACAATGTCTTTGTCGTTGGTGGTGGGAAATCGAAGCAGTCGCGTAGTGGTCGGCGAGTTTTGAGCAAAGGTGCCAAGGACCGAAAAGGTGGAAAAAGCCAAGGCGAAAAGGAGAATTCGTGTGCGCATAAATGACGGTGTTGAAAACGGAGCCAGAAAGCTGGTTTTGCAACCAACTGAATGCAAGAACTGAATTTTATGACGCGGTCGCGCTCGCCGGGACGAAATCTGCCCCGTCATCGAACTTCAATTTCCGGCGCAGTTCGTGTCGCAGGAGCAGCAGATTGATCGCCGCTTGAAGGACTTGCGATGCGACCGAGAGATACCAGATCAGCTTGATATCGAACCCTCCGCGATGCGAGATCAGCAGCGCCGGTAAGGCAAAAAGAAGCATCCGCGACGCCGAGCTAATTAGGGGCGGAATTGTGTTGCCGAGTCCCTGAAAAATACTGGATGACGTGAAGACAATCCCGGCGGCAATGAAATTGAACGCAACAATAGTTAGGTAATCGCGCCCGAATGCGATCACATCCTTATCCTGGGAAAAGAGCCGCACCATCGCTTCTGGTGCGGCCCAGGTAATTGCGGCGAGAAAAAGCATCAAGACGGTGGCGAGGGCCAGCCCCGAATAAACCGAATGCCGAACGCGCTGGGCCTGACGTCCTCCAAAATTTTGCCCAACCATCGGCGAAACGGCGAAACTGAGGGCCACGACCGGAAGGAAGAGGGCTTGCATCACGCGAACGCCCACCCCGAATCCGGCCTGCGCGGCTGGGCCGAAGCCGACGATGATTGAATAGACGACCGTGATGTAGATGAAGAGGAGAACAAACTCCGCGCCGGCCGGTAGCCCGATCCGCAACATGGCCCACCACGTTTTCATTTGTGGCCGAAACTGCGCCGCGCGGAACCGCAGGTAATGAAATTTTTTCTCGAAGTAGGCGATCATTAAGACGTCGGCGATCAGGACGGCGACGAACGTCGCTAAGGCCGCGCCGGCCACGCCCATTTTTGGAAATCCGATTCCCAAAATAAGGAATGGCGCGAGAGCACCATTGATTACCACGCTCAGGACCTGGAGCAGCACCGTCGGTTTAACAATTCCAGTCGCGCGAAGCGCCGAACCCAGACTGACAAGTGGAAACTGAAGCGCGAGGGCCGGGATGAACCAGGCGAGATAACTTCTCGCCAGGCTTGCGGTAGTCGCATCTGCACTAAGTGAATTCGTGTACCGCCCCATTGATGCGAACACGGCGATGCCGACGAACAGACCGACGATGATCGACAGTGCTATCGATTGATTAAACACCAGTTCGGCGCGCGGCTGATCTTTTCTGCCCGCCGCCTGAGAAATCAGCGCCGTCGTTCCAACACCGAGCATTTGGGTGAGCGCCAACACGATCATGTTCAGGTTTCCCGCCACACCGACGGCGGCGATCGCTTGTTTCCCCAAATGGCCAACCCAATACATATCGAGCAACAGGTAGAGGGTTTGCACCAACATGCTCACAGCCATGAAGGCCGACATGTGCAGCAAATGTTTGGTGACTGAGCCTTGGGTAAGGTCTTTCATGCGGGCCGCTAATTTGCCGCAGCAATGGCGGGAGCCGCAAATGAAATCGAAGCGACGCGTATTCTCAGCGATCGTTCCGCTTCGAATGATTGATTAGTTCGAAGCGAAACCGAATTCGGAATCCAATGCTCCGGCGCTCGTTCGCGCGATAGCATCGCGAAGATGGCCGGTTACAACTGCGATTCGCGTCCCGACTGACACGGCATTGAAGAGATGTGCCACGTCGCGCGATCGCATCCGAATACAACCATAACTCGATGGCCGGCCAATCAGGCGCTCGACCGGCGTGCCGTGAATATAAATCGCCCGGTCATGGGCGCGAGCGTTGCGTTTTTCCAAACCGCGCAACCAAAGAATCCGGGTCACGATGGGATCCCGACCGCGCGCATTGGGTCGAAGGATTTCGCCAGTTGGAGCTCGCGATTTGAATACAGTTCCGAGGGGCGCATTGGCGCCAATTTTAGAGGCTATTTCCAGCAAGCCGAGGGGTGTCGCGTAACTGCCAGGCCGATCGCCCACTCCGAATTTCGAGGTCGAGATCGAAAATTGAGCGACTGGTTCGCCGTCTTCGACCAGGGCGAGTTTTTGGTCGGCAATACTTACGACGACGGCTGGCGCTGCTGCGGCTTGGAAGGCGCCGCCCAAAGCAATCGCGATAAGCAAAGAGCAGGGGATGATTGGGAGAAGCTTCATAGAAACTCCCCTAAAGCTGGCCCCGTGCCGCCCGCGCTGGCGAATTACTTGTGTCTAACGGCCAGTCAGGTGCCCGTCCGGTTCGCGCCTTACTTTTTCGGCCACAATTTCGAGGACAAGCGGCGTTATCATAAATGAAGGCTCTTCTTTTTCGGCCGCGGCCAAATCCGAACGGACTTTTTCAGCGAATTCGGTGTCGATTTTTCCGAGCTCCTGCAATCGAAGAAGATAGATCCGAATGAATTCGGCCGGCCATTGCCACATGTAATCGCCGGGGCGAATGCAATAAATCCGCGGCACAACGGATCGGACTTCCAGACCATTGTTCTTCAACCAGTGCGGTAGTAGTCGGCCAGTGTCGGGTTCTCCTCCCGATTCATGCCAGGTCGAGACAACGTGCTTGCGAAATTCTTCGTGACTCGGACGTGGGGGAACGAATTGCCAGGTCGTGTAATGTCCGTATTCGTGAAAGACGGCGCGGCCACCGGGCCGGAGGGCATCCGAAATTTTTTTCACCAGAAGTTTTGGATCGGAAACAAAGCACAGCACCCAGCGACACCAGCTAAAATCAAATGGGCCGTTCGGCAACTCATCCTTCATCAAATCAAGTTCGTGGACTTCGATGTTCGATAGCTCGCGCGTCCGAGCTGCGTTCTTGATCGCGTTTACGAAATTGGTGGAGCGTTCGACCGCGACGACGTTTCCCCTGCGTCCGACGATTTCGGCAAGATCCACCGTTGCGTAGCCGGGACCCGCCCCGACATCGAGCACTTTGCTTCCAATGTTGATTCCAGCGTTCTGCCAACAATTCAAGACGACCGAACGCCAGGCGCGATGTTGCACGCCGAGGCGTTCGAGTTCGTCCTCATGCGTGCCGAGAACATAATCGCGTTCTTTTGACTGATCTGTCATCGCTCGCGAATCACTTTACATCGCGACCTGAACGCCTCCCACCCGATTCTTGCTTGTCGCGCCGTAGCCTTGGCGTAGGCGGGCTTTCACGCCGCTGGCGCGAGTTTACTTTTTGACTTCAGCTTTGCCCGACTTGTCCTGGATCGTCACGTGAAGGCCGTTGGTCTTCTTGTCTTTGTCGCGAGCGATGTAAGAAACCGACCAGGTATCGTCGGCTGCGTTGTATTCAGCTTTCGGCAATTGATACTCGCCCAGGTCGTAGCCTTTAGTCCGCGCCTCAATGTCCGCGATGTCCATTGCCTGGACAGCGTTCAGTTTCGGTTCGGCCGACGCTGAAGAGGCTGGAGCGATTGAGATCCCGGGCTCGGGCGTGCTTGCCGCCGGTGGCGCGGCTGCAGGTTTTATCCGCAACGAGGCAGGCGGACCCGTCAAGGTTCGGATCGAATCATCAGCTGGTTTCTCTTCGGCTAAAGGCGGAATTTTGGTGCGAGCTGCGTCGGCATCAATTGAAGGTTGAGAGGGGGTTTCCGTTTTGGATTTTGGATTTGGGGTTTCGGATTTTCCCGCGCCAGCTGACAGCGGTCCTTCCGCCGGAGATTCTGCTTCGCGCTCGACGACTTTCGGCTCGGCTTTGGGTTTTTCGATCTTCGGCGTCTTCGTGACCTTAACTTCTTTCGGCTTCTCGGATTTCTTCTCGGTAGTTCGGGCGGGTTGTTCAATGGCGCGAACCGCGCCAGGCGCGAGCGCGGATTTCCGAGTCACCGGCTGTTGACGCGGTGTTGCCGATTCATCCGCCTCCGACGCCTGGGCAATCAGAGGAGTTGAGGGTTGGTCCGAGCCGGACCGGCCTTTGTTGAGAGTTGAGCGACTGGCAGACGCTTCCGCAGTTGATCCGCTGACTTCGTCTGGCCCTTCAGTTGGAGGTTCAGGTTCCGCTTCTTCTGAAACTTTCGGCTCCGCGGGAGTCTCGACTTTTTGGGCGGCAATAATTTTTGGCGGTGTTTTCGGTTCCCCCGACTCCGCCGCAGGCTCAACGCTGGTCGCCTTGGCTACGACCGGCCCGAGCGACCAATTACCCTTTCGCTGCCCGTCGACATATTTGGCGTGATAGGTTTTTCCGTGGTCAATGGTTGTAACTCCGCCCACAAATTTTCCGTGCACCATTGTGCCGGTGAGACGGCTGATCGGGACTTTCTTCGTGCCCCAGATATTTGAGCCTGTCGCAAATGCCTTTTGCGCTCGCAGCCATGTAAGTGTGCCGGGACCCTCGGCATAACCTTCAGAATCGCGGGTGCCAGTCCATTCCGCGGCGTCTCCCGGCTGAGGATCGTTGTTCCAAACAATCGTTTTTTTGCGATCATCGGTCCGCTGGTACGCGCCATCCGCAAGAGCGCGCCCGGCGAACAGGGCGATCACGATCGATGCCCCAAAAGCGACAAGAAAGCTGCTTCTCACAAGGGGTCGATTGTAATTCATTGGCGTATTTTCCCACAACAGGAAACTCCCCGATACCGACAATAAGCTTGAATCCTGAAAGCGTGGCCACGCATCGTAAGGATAATGAATGACTTGCCAACCGCCCAGGGCCCCGGCGGGCCGGCCGTAACCCCTAAGACCCCGACTTGGATAGGCCTGTTCATCGCATTCTTCGGGGTGTTGATCGTCCGTCAGGCCGTTAACTATTTTTATCCGACCCTGACGTTCACGGCTGCGCTTTGGAAAGAATCGCTGATTTGGATTTGCGTCATTGCGCTGTTGTTGGTGATTCGGTCCTGGGAAAATCTTTCGCTGCGATCGGTCGGAATTGGAACAACGACGTGGATAAAGTCACTGCTTTGGAGCGTTCCACTCACGATTGTTAGCATTCTCGTCGGCGGTATTATCGCCGCGATCACCCATTACGGGCATAGCGAGACTGCCGAAGCATTCGGAAAGCTTCCGGTGTGGTTAGTTTCACTGATCTGCGTTCGGGCCGGCATCGCCGAGGAGTTGTTCTTTCGCGGTTATGCGATTGAGCGTTTGCAAGCGATGGGATTGAATCGTTTTTGGGCGGCGGCTATTCCGTTGGCAGTTTTTTCCGTCGGCCATTGGACAGGTGGTTGGGCCAACATTGTAATCGCCCTTGCCATCGGCGCAGTCCTGTCCGCCTTCTATTTGTGGCGTCGGGATTTGGCCGCAAACATGATCGCCCACTTCCTGGTCGATTTTATTCCGAACGTGCTGCCAAGATTTTTTTCCCACTCTGGCTGACCCGGAAAAAACTAATTGTCGCCGCGGCGGGAAATTGGCGAGCTAGTAGTTTTTCCGGATCTCGACCTTCTTGGTCTTATCTTCCACGGTCACGCTAAACGGCTGCAAATCGCCGCCCGCGGTTTTTGGATCTTTGAGATTATAAAAGAGCGACCACTTATCTTTTACCGCGGAGTAATCCGCTTTTGGTCGTTGATATTGGCTTAAATCGTAACCGCGCGCTCGCGCTTCAGTATCCGCCAGCCCAATCGATTCGTCTTCGCTAAGTTCGGCAACTCCGCGCGCCCCGGATGATTTTGACTTGGCCTCCGACTTCGCAGGCGCGCTCGATTCGGAAATTGAGCCGCCGCCTCGCAGAGATGAGGGTGGCCCGGTAAGTTCACTCAACGAACCTTCAGAATTCGATTTCTTTGTTTCTTCAGGCGTCGCCGATTCTTGGGGTGGTTCCGGTTTTTGCTCAACCGACGGTTCAGGCGTTGACATTGGCGGCGTATCATTGGCAAATGAGCTAGGGCTCTCGTGCGCCTCGGCAATTTTTGGCGGCTCCATAAGCGATGCCGCACTTTGAGTTGGTTCTGGTGTCGGAACCGTTCGTGTTTCTTCCGCCACGGCTGGTGGACTCGCGGTCGACTCAGGCGAGGGCTCAGTTCTCGGGGGTTCCGTCCGCTCCGGTTCGGCCAGTGTCGGTTTCGGTTTCGCTGCCGCGACCGCCGGTTTTTCGGTTGTTTCTTTCTTTACCTGACGCTCTTCGCGGGGTTTCGGTTGTTCGCTTTCCGCTTTGCGTCGTTTGGCAACCAACGCTTCCGGCACATTCATTTTTGAAGGGGCTGATCCGCGGGCCCAGGCGGTGACGCGACCGCCATCAGCAAAGTAAGAGTGCGCGGTTCGGCGGCCCATGTGGACGTTTACCGGACCTTCAAGTTTACCGTTGACCATATTGCCATAGTAAACGGCGTAAACTGTTCCGTTCGCGTTGTACCAAGTGATGGTTCCAAAGCCAGTCGCATAACCGTCCTTGTCGCGCGCTCCGGCCCAGGAAGCCGATTCGCCTGGTTTGGGGCTTCCGTTCCAAACCGTAGTTTTACTGTCCCGGGTTTGTTGATATTCGCCCGCCGCGCCAAAAGCAGCGGTGGCGAATAAGCAGAGTCCCAGACAAATCGATCGAATTTTCACGGTCGGATTAAACAAGCGCAAACGAAAGACTACTGTACCGGAAAAGCGCCAGCAAGAGGGGAGGATCCACCTTGGGCGGTTCTGAGTTCAAATGTCTCTGCCCATGGCCGCGGCGCCATCTAGGTCTTCCCATCCGTAGCGACGCCAAAATTCGAGGCCGCGCGGGTTATCTTTTGCCACCAGGATATTCGCGCGTTGCAAGCCGGTGCATTTCAGGCCCGCCATGCACTCATCGATCAATTTCCTTCCGAGCCCGCGACCGTGATATTCAGGATCGACCGCCAGGTGATAAACATATCCGCGGCGTCCATCGTGACCGCACAACACCGCTCCGACGATTTTCGTTCCGTCGGCCGCGATTCGGCTCAACTCCGGATTGCGTTGCAGAAAACGCCGGATCGTTTCTCGATCATCGCCTTCGGCAAGGTCGAGACCCTCGACCCGTTTCCAAAGTTCGACGGCCGGCTCGTAATCTTCGATTCGAAACTCGCGCGTTTGAATCTCCATCGGCGGAGATTCTAGCACGTCTGTGATCGAATGGGCGACTCGCCGATTCGCGATTTATTTTTTCGCGTTACGCGGGTCGTCGGTTGGATTGACGTAATTGATCTGGAACGGACCTTCGCTGTCGATCTGCACGATGCCGCCGCCTTTCGCAAAGTGCGCCATATTCGGGGGCAAAACGATGTAACTGCCGGGCGTCATTTCTTGCATCGACTTTTCATCGAACTTCTCGCCCATCCCGACTTTGAAATTTCCCGAAATCACCGTAAGCCGTTCCGGGGTTGGATGCGTGTGAGGCATAACTTTGTATCCGGCGGGTGCTTTCAACCGGACGGTGAACGCGCCGGCCTGGGTCGGATCGCCATTCAAAACCGCCATTTTTCCGCCTGCCGGGAGCCCCGGCGGCACCTCGCCCCACTTCAAATCCGCGGGCTTCATAACGTGATGCTCCGTCGTGGCTGAGGTTGATGCTGATGGTTCGGCCGCAAGCACTAACGCCGCGGCCCCAACAATTGCGCTGAACAGGACAATGATCTTTCTCATGACGAATGTTGATTTGGTGTACGATCACGCCTGATCCCGTTTCTGGTCAAGCAATTACGCTTCGTGAAGACGGCTAGGTTGGGGAAATTCTTAGAAACCTCGGCAGTTGCCGTCAGGGGATCTATTGGAACATCTTTCTCATTAACACCGTGCTTCAGCGCGGTGATATTTGAATAATTAAACGTGAAAAAACCGTTTAAACGGTCTTGCCCATTTGCGCAGCGCCACACCGGCCTGAAGGCCGGGATTACTTGAGGACGCTACTATTTCGCCTTTTTCTGCTTCGGCTTCTTTGATGCGAGCCGTTCCGCTTTTCTGCGCCGGGCCGCTCGTCTCCGCATATTATCTCTGCCGTGATGGTGTCCCATTTACCCCGTGAGATATAGGCGCTCTCAAGCGTTCCGGCAAGTCGGGTATGAATCCGACGTAGAACTGACGATCGATTTGCGATCGTATCTCACAGGATAAATCTGAACGCGTTCGACCATGTCAGTGTCTAATTCGGCGTGTTCGCTGCTCCTGAATCTGTGACCACGCAAGTTGCCGGGGCTCATCCGGACGACCACGTTACTGCGCTTCAATTTCAGATTCACAACGACCTTCGCGTGCAACATCCTGATTGGATCCAGCCCGATGGCGAATGCCCGATATGCGATTTTTACGAAGCTCGCCTCGCGCAATTACTGGAAGGCTACGCCCAAAATAGCTCCGACGAATCCGTCGCCGCCATCCATCGAGCACTTCAAGAAGCGGCCAGCGTTAATCAGATCCCTGCGGTCTGATTTCTGTGCTGGCCTGCCCACCGTAGTTCTAACGAAGGCGGGTCACTCATCCCTCGTCACTTTCGGAAGGCTTCCTTATTGACCACGTAGGGCATTTCCGTCGGGTCGCCGCCGTAATTTCCTTCCAACACGTCGATCACAGCCTGCGCCGTGCGCCCGGCCATGCCTTTGTTCGGGTCGACATCGAGCCGGGTAATTTTTGCGCCGCTCGCGAAATGGTGAAAGACCCGGCAACGGTCCGCAATTTCCGGATCGAGCAACGGAGAATCGGCCGGGAGCGGTTCCTTTTCGAAAACGTCGAGCGCCGCCCCGGAGATCCATTCTTCCTTCAACGCCTTCGCCAACGCCTTCTCGTCCACCACCGGGCCGCGGGAGGTATTTATTAAGTAGGCGGTCGGTTTCATCAGCTTGAGCGTCTTCTCGTTGATGAAGTGGAAGGTCGGTTTATCCGTTTCAGTCTCAAGCAGCAACGGCACGTGAATGCTCACGTAATCGGCAGTGCGCAACGCTTCGTCCACTTCAACGTATTTGATCGAGGTTTTCTCTTTTTGGATCCCCGTGGCCTGACGCAGGTCCATGGTCTGTTGAATGGCCGCGATGTACTGATGATTTTGATACGCCGGATCGTAACAAAGAATGTTCATGTCGAAACCGGCGCATTTCTTGATCATCGCCAGCCCGATTCGTCCGGTGCCGATGATTGCGATCGTTTTGCCGGTCACCTCATCGCCCAGAAACGGCAGAAAGGGGTGCCACGACGGCCATGTCTGTTCGCGCACCAGTTTTTCGCTCGCGTACATCTTGCGCGCCAACATGCCCATCATGAAAAAACCGAACTCGGCGGTCGCTTCGGTCAGCACATCGGCCGTGTTGGTAAACGGGATTTTGTATTTGTTGGCGTCGGCGCGGTTGATGTTGTCGAATCCCACCGCAATCTGGGCCACGATCTTCAGTGTTCCTTTCCCTGGTTCGAAGACTTCGGCGTCGATCCGGTCTCGCAGCGTGGTGATCAACGCGTCGATCCCGCTTTTCACTTTCTCGATGATCAACGACTTCGGCGGCGCTTCCGGTCCTTGAAAAACTTCCAACTCGTAGCCGCGCTCGCGCAGCCGGTTTTCAGCCGCGTCGCCGATCCGCGAAGTTGCAAAGATTCGTTTCTTATCAGCCATTGCCGGGAAATATCTCTAAGGAAAGCAAGAAAGCAGGAACTAATTTTTGCTCAGAAACGGAAAACCCTTCCTGCTTTCCTGTGTTCCTCAGAGATTCTTCTTCGTCCAGGCGTCGACGCGTTCAAGCGCTTTCTCGATGTTCTCAATCGAGTTGGCGACGCTGAAGCGGAGATATCCTTCGCCAAAATCGCCGAAAGCGGTGCCGGACAAACCAGCCACGCCGGCATCTTCCAGCAGCGCGTCCGCCAATTTCTTGGAAGGCCAACCGGTCTTGGTAACGTTTGGAAAAACGTAAAACGCGCCCTTTGGTAAGCGACACGAAAATCCTTTGATCTTGTTCAAGCCCGCGACCATGGCGTCGCGGCGCGTTTTGAACTCGGCGCACATTTTGTCGACTGAATCCTGCGGGCCGCGGAGCGCTTCGACCCCGGCCACTTGGGTGAAACTCGCGGTGCACGAATTAGAATTCGTCATCAATCGCGCAAGATGTGTCGCCAAGTCTGCGCGCATAACGCCGTAACCCATTCGCCACCCGGTCATCGCGTAGGTCTTGGAAAAACCGTCCAACAAAATCGTGCGCTCCTTCAGGCCGTCGATTGACATGATCGAATGATGTTCGCCTTCGAAAATGAGCCGGCTATAAATTTCGTCCGATAGCACCATGATATTGCGGTCACCGATCGCGCGCGCGATCCCTTCGATATCTTTTTTCTCGAGCATCCCGCCAGTCGGGTTGTGGGGTGAGTTAATGATAATCAACTTTGTCCGGTCGCTGATTAATCCGGCCAGTTCGTCGATATCCAGCCGGAAATCCATTTCCTCGCGCAAATGGATTGGCACCGCTTTCGCGCCGACGTAGTTAATCATCGACTCGTAAATCGGAAATCCCGGGTTGGGATAAATGATTTCATCGCCATCATCAGCCAGCGAGAGAATGGAGAAAAAAATGATTGGTTTCCCGCCCGGAACGACGACCACTTCTTCCGGCGAAACTTCGACCTTTCGGGTCTGGCTCACGTTTTGGGCAATAGCTTCGCGCAACTGCGGCAGACCGGCCGCCGGTCCGTAGTGCGTGAAACCGTTGTGCATCGCATCCGCGCCGGCGGAAATGATATTTGCTGGGGTATCGAAATCAGGCTCGCCGATTTCGAGATGCACAATGTCGCGACCTTTTGCTTCCAGTGCTCGCGCTTTGACTAGGACTTCAAACGCTGTCTCGGTCCCGAGCCGTGACATGCGTTTGGCCAAGCGGAGTTCCCGTTGCGCCCTTTGATGCATAACGACAGTCCGCCATGATAAACAACGTGGCAAAGGAAGCAACGCTTCAACTTCTCCTCTGGCGATACGGCCAAAAAATTTACCTGATCCGATTCAGATATTGTTTCCGAAAGGGGCCGTATGCGTGTTTTGGTTGTAGAAGATCATCGCGATACCCGTCGGGTGCTGGTCGGGTTGCTCACTCGTTGGGGCTATATTGTTTCGGCCGCCGACACGGTGAAAGGCGGACTGGAACTCCTTGATTCGGAGCCGCCGGTCGACGTGATCGTCAGCGACATTGCGCTTCCTGATGGCACCGGCTACGCGTTAATCAGTGAGGCCCGCCGGCACGGCAAACGCCTCCTCGCGATCGCTCTGTCCGGTTACAATTACCCGAGTGACGTGCACGTTGCCAAACTCACCGGCTTCGATCACCACTTGTCCAAGCCATGCGATTGTAATGCTCTTCGCCTGCTTCTTCAGGAGCGCGCGCGTTGGGAGCCGACCGGGAAAGACTGATGTCAGATGTCCCATCTCATCACATAGCGCAGGCCTGTCCGCCGGCGCTTGTTACTTGTCACACGTCACCAGTCACCGTCTGGTAGATCTTGAAGCCGCGCGCTTTGTAATTGTTCAGCGCGCTCGGGTGATCGCGATTACAGGTGTGAACCCAAATCCGGGACGGCGCCGGCATCCACGCCCACGCGTTTTCAATCGCACTCGTCAACAATGCCCCGCCAAGCCCGCGTCCGATAAATTCCGGCAGCAACCCGAAATACGCGATTTCAACATCAGCGATGTGACGTGTGACCTGTGACGAGTGACGAGTGAAGGGCGCAGCCGCACTGCGCTTGAGCTCGTAAAAACCAATAAGTGATTCGCCGCCATATCCGGCAAACGTCCGCAGATTCGGGTCGCTTGCGTATTCTTTCCATTGGGCATCTGTCCACGGCCGCTTGTCAATCCAGCGCCATTGCTCACCAACTTTGAAATACATCTCGCGATTAAATTTCCAGTTCGGCTCCTTCAGTTCTTGTATTTCAAAATCCGCTTTTCGAAACTCGGTTTTCGATTTTCGAATTTCCAAAGCCGACCGCATTTGGAGAAATGTCGTAACCAGATCTTCCATCACTCTCAACTTCTCAACCGGCCGGCTTTATCTCAGAGAAGCCGGCCGTCTTGAGTTGCTGATTCAACGCCGGCAGATCGACCTCGAGCAGTTTCTTCCAATCATCCATCATTGGGCCGATTTTTGTTTGAACCTCTGCGGTCGCGGCTTTCACCGCGGCGGCTGGCGCAACGTCGGCGCCTTGAATTTCGCCGAAAAGTCGAGTCGCCGATTCCAAAGCAAAGAGCGACGGCGGTGCACCGGGTCGGGGATAAGGCGGACCAAACTTCATTAGCGTTTGTCCAAACGCTTCCAACTTTTGCGTGACATCAGGCCGCTCCGCCGCACGCGCTCTGAGTTTCGTCAGCTGCTCCGCGATGTCGTCGAACTTTTTCCCGATCGGCGCCAGCTGGAGCCGCAGCTGATACAATTGCCAGGAAAGATCGAATTGTTCCTGAAGATCGGCCGCTGACGTTTTCACCCGCGGATCCATTTGCACGGTGATCGGTTGACTGAAGCTTGCCCCGTCGACCGTCATTACCACGGTGTAATTACCCGGCGCGGCCCACGGTGACGTTGCGGCCGGCGCAGTTTCGCCATAAATCGCCGCCATCGGATATTCCGGTTCGATCTTCGGGACTGGATCGTAATGGATGTCCCACAAAAAACGATGCATGCCCGATTTCGTGGCAACTGATTGCAGTGGACGGATCCAATACTCCGGTATCCGCAGTTTCTTCGGATCGTATTTTTGCGGAGCATCGCTGCTCGAATATTTCCGGACCGATTGGCCTTTGCTGTCTTTGATCTCGATTGTCACCGGGGTGGTCGCGTCTTTCGCCAGGAAATAATCAATCATCGCGCCATCGGGCGGGTTTTCTCCGCCCGGTTCGTCCGGCGGCAACGGCGTGTCCGGATTCAAACTAAAGCGGACCCGCCGCGCGGGCTGTGGTTTGAAAAGCAAGGCATCGCTCTGATTTGCGGTGAACTGCCGCAATGGCGTGATGTTGTCCAGGATCCAAAATCCACGGCCATGCGTTGCCGCGACTAGATCGTCGTCTTTAATAATAATGTCGCGCACCGAACTCGCCGGCATGTTCAGCCGCAACGATTCCCAGGTCGCGCCGTCATCGAACGAGACGTAAACGCCTTTCTCCGCTGCGGCGAAGAGGAGCCCTTTTCGCGCGGGGTCCTCGCGCACGGCGTTTACGATTTGGCCGGCCGGAATTCCGTCCGCGATTTCTGTCCAGGTCTTGCCGCTATCGTTCGTTTTGAAAATGTGCGGCCGCAAGTCGTCGATCCGCAAAGTGTTGATCGCCGCGTAAGCCGTGTTCGGGTCGAAATGCCCGGCCTCGATCAACGAAATCTTTTGCCACGGCGAAATGCTCGGCGGCGTCACGTTGTTCCAGGTTTTTCCGCCGTCCGTCGTGAGATAAATTAAACCGTCATCGGTGCCGGCCCAAATTTTGTTCGCGTCGAGCGGTGACGGGGCCACGGTATAAATCACGCCGCGTCGTCGCGCCTGCTTCGTGGCGTCTTCTTTGTATTTTCCGACGCAGGCCGGTAGATCGTATTTCTCGCGCGACAAATCGGCGCTAATCTTTTCCCAGTGATCCCCGCGGTCGCGGGTTTGCCAAAGTGTGTTGCCGGAGAAAAACAACAAATGCGGGTCCGTCGGCGAATAAATTATCGGCTCGGTTCGCAACATCCGGAAATCTTCCGTTGGGATCGGGACGGGCAGAATGTTTTGAGCCTGGCCGGTGCGGCGATCGAACCGGCTCAGTTTACCGCCGATGATGATGTCCGGATCGAGCGGATCTGCGACCACGTAACCATATTCTTCGGCCGCGACCGGCTGCCAGTCACGAAACGTGATCTCGCGCTCATCCCCGCGGCTTTTGATTCCGACCGAACCGCTTTCCTGCTGTCCGCTGTAAAGTCGATACGGAAATGTGTTGTCCGCGCTCACATGATAGAGCTGCGCGGTCGATTGGTTATACCAAGAGCTCCAGCTTTTTCCGCCGTTCACGGTTACGATCGCGCCTTGATCCGAACCCAGCAGGATGGTGTCTGAATTATTCGGATTGATCCAAACGTTTTGATAATCGTCGCCGCCCGGGGCGCCCCGCCATCCTTCCCAGTTCTTACCGCCGTCGGTTGATTTCCAACAGACCACGCTGGCCGAGTAAACGATTTGCGGATTTTTTGGATCGAATCGTACCACCGGAAGGTCGCCGCCGCCGATTCCCAGGCCCGGCCGCGGATCATCGGTCGTTCCGGTCCAAGTTTCCCCGCCGTCGTCTGATCGATAAAGCTTGGCGATCGTTTTGGTTCGAACCGCGGCAAACAAGGTGGTTGGTTTGCTCGGCGCGATAGCGATGTTCGCCTGCACGACGCCAGGTGGCAGGCCTTTGGTTAATTGCCGCCAGGTTTTGCCGCCGTCCGTCGATTTGAAAACTCCGCCGCCGTCGCCGTTGAAAACACCGTTTTCCCACGGCGCCTCGCGCGATTCCCACAACGCCGCGTAAACAATTTGCGAGTTGGCCGGATCGATCTGCACGTCGCTCGCACCGACGTTCTCGTCCCGGTACAAAACACGTTCGAATGTTTTCCCGCCGTCGAGGGATCGATAAATACCGCGCTCTTGGTTGGGCCCGTAAGGATGACCGGCCACAGCGACAAAAAGTCGATCGGGATTTTTTGGATCGACCGCGAGCTGCGCGATCTGTTGGCCGTCACGCAACCCGAAATGGGTCCACGTCTTGCCCGCATCGCTCGATTTGTAGATTCCATCGCCGACTGAAAGGTCCGGGCGATGCAATCCTTCGCCGCTTCCGACGTAAACAACGTTCGGGTTTGAAATTGAAACCGCAATCGCGCCGACCGATGCCGTCGGTTGGTCGTCAAAGATCGGCTGCCAGGTCCGGCCGTAATCGGTCGAC
>DATINV010000073.1:0-4938 GCA_035473775.1 Chthoniobacterales bacterium | reverse complement strand
ATCCTTGCGCAACGCTTTGACGACAGTGTCGTCATTGGAAATGTCGATGATCTTAACTTCCTTGATCCCGAGGCCCATGATTTGGCGCACGGTCGCGAGCGTCAGCGGCTCGAACGCACGGGCGACAGTCACTTCACCGTCGCGAACTTCGGCGGTAAGCACCTTGGTAGCGAGTTTCTCTTCGTCGAGTTTCTCACTCAGTTTCAGGTTCTCAATGTTGTAGAAAAGCTTGATGACTTCCTCATCGGAGCCGTAACCGAGCGCGCGGAGGAAGGTGGTAGCCAAAAATTTCCGACGGCGTTTGCGGCGATCGAGATAAATGTAGAGCAGGTCGGCAGTGTCGAATTGGACTTCGATCCACGAACCGCGATCGGGAATGATCCGGAAGCTGTAGAGGACCTTGCCGTTAAGATGGATGGTCGATTCGAACGCGATGCCCGGCGACCGGTGAAGTTGGGAAACAACTACCCGCTCGGCCCCGTTGATTACGAAAGTACCTTGGGGCGTCATGAGCGGGATTTCGCCCATGTAAACCTTCTCTTCCTTAGTCCCTTTTTCTTCGCGGAGCTGGAAGGTGACGTGAAGTGGAGCGCTGTAGGTCTGACCTTCGCGCTGCGCCTCGAGCGCACTCAGCTTGGGGTCGCCGATTTCGTAATGGCTGAAATCGAGAACGGCTTTCTCGTCGTAGCTTTCGATGGGAAAGACTTCCTTGAAGACCGCCTGCAATCCGTGGTTTTTCCGTTTGGAAAACTGGACGTCTTTTTGAAGGAAATCGACGTAGGAGTTGAGTTGAACCTCAATGAGGTTTGGAGGCTCGATGGCTTCCTTAATTGTTCCGAAGTGGATGCGTTCCGAATTTCGTTCTGACATAATCACCAGGCCACGGGGTTAAACTCGCGCCGGCCCACAATAATTGGGGCCGTACGCGTACAGGAGCTTACGGCAACAACCGGAGAGCGAGGGGTGCAAAAATGGCATCAAAACAGCGGCTCGTCAAATCGACCTCCACCGTTCTGCTGCCAATTCAAACTTTCCAGCAAACTGCGGTTAAAAATAAGTCTCCCTACTTCTAACAAAAGCGGAGACTAAACGAAAACGGCCGTCTGGCAAGCTAAATCGCCAGACGGCCGCTGATTAAAAGCTATTGCGAGGCGTGCCGAAATCCTTCGGCTCAGCTGCGCTTCGCCCAGGATGATGCTATCACGTCACTTGATTTCAACCTTCGCCCCAGCCGCTTCGATCTTCTTCTTAATCTCTTCGGCTTCGGCCTTGCTGACGCCTTCTTTGATCGGTTTGGGTGCGCTTTCCACCAACGCCTTGGCCTCGGCCAAGCCCAATCCCGGCACCGCGCTCCGGATTTCCTTGATCACGCCAATTTTGTTCGCGCCCATTTCCTTAAGAATAACGTCGAAGGTGGCCTTCTCTTCGGCTGCTGGAGCCGCTGCCCCGCCGCCCGCTGGAGCCGCCGCGACTGCCACCGGCGCTGCCGCACTGACGCCCCATTTCTCTTCGAGTTGTTTTACCAATCCAGCAATCTCGAGAACGGACAAACCGCTGAGTTGCTCCACTAATTTATCTGTATCTGCCATTTTATTCCTCCAGTTGCCGCCTTCGGGAGCTCCCGAAAATTTAAGGCCGACAGCCATCGACCCGGACAGTGTTTCGTTTATTTCGTCCCGCACCCGCGAGACAGAAAGTTATGCCGCCGGCGTTTCTGCCGCGGGCGGGCCCTCCTTTTCGCTTTTCGCTTTTAGCAATCGGGCCAGCGCCGACGCCGGCTCGTTCATTAGCCGGACCAATTTCGTCGCGGGCGAAAGCAATAATCCAAGGAATTGCGCCTGCAAAACTTCGCGCGACGGCAAATCGGCCAGCTGCTCGATCTCTTTGGTGGCAACCTGCGCGTGATCGATGAAGCCGAGTTTCAACATCGCTTTCTTGAATTCCCCGGCGAATTTTTTCAGGACCTTGGCCACTGGGGCGACGTCTTTGGTTCCGGTGACGACGGCAGTTTGCCCGGTGAGTTCGCCATTGGCGGCGGTCAGCCCGGAATCTGCCATGGCTCGCTTCAAAAAACTGTTCTTGGTGACGTGAAGCTCCGC
Source organism: Chthoniobacterales bacterium (assembly GCA_035473775.1). Lineage (GTDB taxonomy): Bacteria > Verrucomicrobiota > Verrucomicrobiia > Chthoniobacterales > UBA10450 > AV40. Next base: position 2,839 of record DATINV010000073.1, on the reverse strand, counting down.
GCCGGTCGCGGCCAGGCGTTTCCGCAGTTCGCTGAAATCGTCGACCTTCATGTGCTGGTAATCGGTCACCAACACGAACGACGAGTCCTTCAAGTCTTTCGCGAGATCTTTAACAATGTCGGCTTTTTCTGGTCTCATGATCTTAGGCTGCCTGGCTGGCGAGATAAGGCGACGGATCGAGTTTCAGGCCGGGCGACATTGTCGCGCTTAACGTCATCCCGTCAACATAACGGCCTTTCGCGGTCGCGGGACGCGCCCGAACCACCGCTTCGATCACCGCGTTGCTGTTTTCTACTAATGCGTTTTCTTCGAACGAAAATTTTCCAACCGGAACGGCGACGTTCCCGTTTTTGTCGAGTTTGAATTCCACCCGGCCGGCCTTCACTTCCTGGACCGCTTTTGCGGTATCGTCGGCAACCGTTCCGGCTTTCGGGTTCGGCATCAATCCGCGCGGACCGAGAACTTTTCCAAGCTTCCGCACTTCGGCCATTGCGGCAGGGGTTGCGACTGCGACGTCGAAATCCTGAAAACCTTCCTGCACTTTCTGAATCAAATCCTTAAAACCGACGTGTTCCGCGCCCGCGTCCTTGGCTGCTTTCGCGGCGGTGCCTTCTGCGAATACCAAAACCCGAACGGCTTTGCCGCTGCCATGAGGAAGCGCGCAGGTGCCCCGGACCATTTGGTCGGACTGTTTTGGATCGACTCCGAGACGGAAAGAAACCGTCACCGTTTGGTCAAATTTGGTCGGCGGAAACTTCTTCAACGTCGCGACTGCGTCATTGAGGCTATAAGACTTTTTGCGGTCCACTTGTTCGGCGGCCGCTCGATAACGTTTGCTGCGTTTCTGTTGCATATTTTTTTGCAGTGCGAGCGAGCTTTTGGCTCTCCTGCGGTATCGGGGGAGCGCACAATAAGACGAACCCGGCATCTGTCAAAGCGCTTTTGTGGGGTCATTTGCGAGCGTTTAGGCTTGCAAAATCTCTACTGATCTTGGTAAAACCTGGGAGCTATGAAAATCCCCACTCGTTATGGCTTATCGGTTATAGCCATCGCTCTCTTATTCGCCCCTTCTCTGCTCCAAGCCCGGCCAATCGGCTTCAGCGAGCTCTCCCTCCTGGTTCGGATGCGCGAGCCGGAGTTCTCTATTAAGAACGAAGTTGCCGAACGCAAACTTCTGCATGGGCTGACTCAGCCGCAGGAAAATATCCTCAAATCCCAGGGTGCCAGTGACTCGTTGATCAAATCGCTTCGGGACTCGAATCTTGTCGCGTCAAAAGAAGAGGTCGCCGCAGTCGAATCGGCGGCGCACGAAACAGTGGCCGCGCCCTCGGCTGAGATACAGCCGGCTGAACATCATCATCACGTCCTGGTCTTCGACGTTGCCTTTGGTCACCCGATTAATTTAAGCCAGTGGGGCGGCCTGGATTACGAGGTTGCGTTCTATTCGTACCGCTTCGCTGGCGAAGATCACATTCAACCGGCATTAGTCGATCAGGTCGGAACGCGCACCGTCGTCAGTCGGAGCATTCCGCTTGAGAGCGAAGGCGAAGCGCTGACTGACAATTGGTTTCCGACAAATGGTGCCCGCAACTGGCGATACACTCCTTACAGTGGGGTTGGTTATGATGGACGTGGTGACTTTCGAGACTCGCGACTCAACTGGAGTGACTCGGTCGCAGCTAGCGAGTTCAGTGTTTCTCGACCGATTTCGGTCGATTGGGACGATCCGGTGTTCTTCGACGGTCAGCCTTACACTTTCTACCGCGTTTATGGGGCGGGCGGAGTATCGCTCTATTATATAAGTGCCAACAGCTATTCGGCTCGGGTGGCCGTCGCGTTTAATCGTTAAGGTTAGGTCAGTCGGCTGGTAATTCCGTCGGCGTTTCGCCTGCTTCAGTAACAGGCGAAGCGCTCGGCGGACCATTTCGATGATCGTCGAGCTTGTCGGCAAGCCGAACCGGGCGCTTGTAACCGGTTCACGATTGAGTCCCAAAGTGGACATCCGCCACCGACCGCCGAGGCGCTGTGTTCTTAATAGATGTGCGAAGAGGTCGCGAGGCGCTAATACATTGAAGCTTCTGTCGTGGAACGTTTGTGTTTCGAAAACAGATTCCCAGCGAATCAAGCGGATCGATCGGGAGATTGTGAAGGGCAAGGAATTACGCCGAACATGCCAAATGTTGAATGCATAAGTACGACCCCGATTAGTCGCAATGGCCCCCGGGATGGATATTTTTTCCTCCTGTCACAACCTTTCCGCGCAGTAACCTCTCACATTGCGTGGAGCTGTCCGCCACAACCAGTTTCCCCCTTCTAAGCTTCATGGTCCTAAGGTTATTCCCTTCAGCACTGACAAAGCCATGGTGCGGAGCGTAGGGGAAAGTAAGAATTAAGAATCAAGAAGGCAGCCGACTGCACGTCAGGAGGACGCTAATGATGAAGGCTGAGGGATGAAGGAGGCCAGGAACAAGGAGGGAAGAGCGAAAGGCGAAACGCGAAAGGCGAAACGCGAAAAGGTGAGATCTCAACGCCTCAACTTTTCAACAGCTCAACCGCTTTTTTGCTTTTTACTTTTCTTAGTGGCCAGCAGTGTGCCGCGGCAGTTTTTTGAGCCGCAGCGGCATGGTGCTTCGGCTTTGATCTCTTCCGTGTGCGGGACGTCGTCGTCGGTCTCGAGATTATAATCGTAAAATAATTCTTCACCCGGCCGGATGTTGCGTAAGGCGTGAATGAAAATTCGCCGCCGGGGTTCGCGGATTTCGCAATTCGGATTGCAAGAGTGATTGATCCATTGCGCTTCGTTTCCACGGACGGCGGGATCGATCACCCATGTGCCGTC
>DATINV010000072.1:0-15068 GCA_035473775.1 Chthoniobacterales bacterium | reverse complement strand
CGAGATCGCGACGACCACAGTTGCGAGCAACCAACTAAGCATGCGCCAATCGGGATTCGCGTCCGCCAGAAACCGAATTGGGAGGAAGAGCGCGGCAAAAGCGGCCAGGATTAAGATGGGAACCGCTCTCGCCCCGGGCGCTTCTGGATTAGGTCGATTTTGCCAGCGTCTCCAGAAAAGATAACCGACAAGGAGTGGAACGATCAGGCCATAATTGTATTGCGGATTGAGCCACCATTCGGCTTTGAGTTGACTAATCAGCTCAATCCAGACAAAGGCGATGACCAAAATTGCCATCCACCGGGTGCCAGGCCGATGGCTGGTGAGAGTGGCAGGGGCGGGGGCCGCAGCTGTCTCGTGCATCTCCGACATAGGGTAGCCCGAGCCTGAGCAACTTGCGAGCCCGCCTTGGGCGCGGAATGACGGATTACCCGGGCAAAAAGACGCTTCGATCCTGCCGTATCGCGGTCAAAATTGATTGAGCCGCCCAACACTTGGCGCGGTCTAAGCTTGAACCCAGATTGCCGATGAAGTCTCGGGCACGCTCTATCATTTAATAAGAGCGGTCGATTGACATTTCAGGGACACCATCAACGTATATTTGGAACCGTGGAGAAATCTGTCGAACGAACCCAGCGCACCTTCATCAAGGTCCTGTTCTTCATTCTTGGTGGCGTTATTTTGCTAGTGTTCGTCTGTTGGGGCGGCCACGACCTTTATGTTCGCTGGCAGGAAAAAAGACTCGTTCGCGGAGCGATGACTTCGCTCCAGCAAAACGATCTCCACAGTGCGAGTCTCGCGGCCCGCACGGTGTTGCAATTGAAACCGACCAGCATCGGTGCCGCCCGGCTAATGGCGGAGATCGCCGAACGGGCTAGTGATCGATCGGCGCTCGATTGGCGTCGAAAAGTCGTCACCGCCGCACCGCAATCGGTGGCGGACATCTTATTGCTGGCGCGGTGCGCGGTGCAGTTTGACGAGAAAGAAACTGCCGAGAATGCGCTGGCCCAAGTTAGCGCGGACGGAAAGACGACTGCTGATTTTCACGCAACGTCAGCGCTCCTGGCCCATGCAAAAGGAGAAAGCGACAAAGAGCAGTCGGAATGGGCGGAAGCCGTTCGATTGGCTCCGGACAATAAAGGATATCAGCTTCAACTTGGAACTGTTCGTCTTAAATCGCGAGATCCTAGAGAGCACCAATCCGGGATCGAACTATTACAGGCATTGCGCGAAGATCCTGCCCAGCGCGGCCCGGCAACACGGGCCCTGATTACAGATGGCGTGGCGCGACGGGGAAGTGCGGCACAGCTTGTAGCGCTGGCCAAGGATTTGCAGAGCTATGCCGAATCAACCTGGACCGACCGTTTGCTCTATCTGGATTTCCTCCACCAGACTGATGATTCACAATTTAGTTCGTACCTGACAGAGCTGGAGAAGAGCAGCACAGCAAGCCCTTCCGACCTGGCCGCGTTGCTCTGGTGGATGAATCACAACAATCAGAATCTTCTGGCACTTGATTTCGTGAAACAGCTTTCACCCGAAATTCGCGATAAATGGCCGATACCACGAGCATTGGCCGACGTTTACGTGAAGCTGGGAGACTGGAAAACGCTCCAAAAGCAAGTGGACTCGGCAAACTGGCCCGATTTCGATTTCTTGCGTCACGCCTATCTTGCCCGCGCCTTGCGCGAACAGGATAACGCCGCTGGCTCCGAGCGTGAATGGTCCATCGCGCTCAAACAAGCTTCCTCCGGCCGAACCGTTGACGGCACGATGATTTTGCTCCGTACACTCAAGGAATGGCGCTGGGAATCCGAAGCCTTGGATCTGCTCTGGGAGATGGCAAAAATTCCGGAAAAGGAAGGTGACGCCATGGCTTCCCTCTACCAATACTACGCGGAAAAGGGCGACACCGCCGATCTCTATCGAGTGGTGCAGCGACGATGCGATAGCCGACCGGATGATGACAAGGCGCAAAACAACCGTGCGCAACTGGCGCTCTTACTTGACGTCGATACGGAACACGCTCACGAGACCGCGGAACGCTTGTATCAAAAGGAGTCCCAGAATTCTATCTATGCTGCGACCTACGCCTTTTCACTTTATCGGCTGGGCAAGTATCCAAAGGCGGTCCAGGTAATGAGTAAACTTAAGCCGGAGGAACTGAACCGACCTGAAATCGCGGCCTATAATGCGATCTTTTTAGCAGCAGCGGGAGACAAGCAGAAAGCAGCTGAATATCTGAATCGCTCGGAAGGCGCGACCTTACTTCCCGAAGAAAAAGCGTTGGTGCAGAAGGCAAAAGACAAAGTAGCTGCACCGCGATAATTAGAAACCTGCATCGATTCCGTTCGCCTTGCCCAGGTTCATTGGGAAAGCTAAACTTCGCGATTGCGTAATCGGGGAATGAGTTCGCGATCTGTTCGTATTGCACCTCTCGTATTCGCGTCCGGATTCTGCGCACTGATCTATCAAATGGTGTGGCTCAGGGAATTCCGATTGTTCTTTGGTGCATCAACCGCAGCGAACGCAGCGGTTCTTGGAATTTTCATGGGCGGCCTAGGTTTCGGTAGTCTGATTTTGGGAAAACGCTCGGAGAACAAACAACACCCGCTGCAATTCTACGCCAAACTCGAATTGATGATCGCGGCGAGTGCGGCGCTCACTCCATTACTGATTTTTGGCATGCGTCTCATTTATCGTGCGCTCGGCGGAACGCTGAGCATGGGATTGGGATTCGGCAGTGTCGTCCGCCTTGTGATGGCCGCGATCGTATTGGGCGGACCGACGTTTTTGATGGGCGGCACACTTCCGGCCGTGGCGCGGGCCACTGTTCGTCCGAACGATGTGAACCGGCGACCGGTAGCTTTACTTTATGGCCTGAATACGCTGGGCGCTGTCGTCGGCACTTCAGTCGCAACTTTCTATTTTTTCGAAGCTTGGGGGAATCACATTACTTTGCTGCTGACCACGGCGTTCAACGCTTGGATCGCCGTTGTGGCGTTTCAAATCTCAAGAGAATTGCCAGCGTTAGAGCCGATTGAGTTCTCGCGGCCACCGCCAGATGAATCTACGTCAGCACCGCCCGTATTTACGTTTGTGGCGTCGGCCATTGCCGGTTTTGCGTTCCTCTTAATGGAGATGGTCTGGTACCGAATGCTCAGCTCGCTTTTGGGCGGATCGACGTTTACGTTCGGCCTGATCCTGGCCGTGGCCTTGTTCGGGATTGGTCTCGGAGGTCTTGTTTACGCGATGTGGTTTGGCGGCCGCCTAATCACCCTGCGCACGTTCGCGATTGTTTGCGCGCTGGAGGCATTCTGCATGGCTTTTCCTTATGCGCTAGGAGATCGGATCGCGCTGCTTGCGATGCTGTTGCGTCCCCTTGGCGTTGTTGGTTTTTATGGCTTCGTCGTTGGTTGGGTCGTCATTTGTGGAATTGTCGTCGCTCCGGCCTCGATTGCGGCAGGCATCCAATTCCCCATGCTTATTGCGCTTCTCGGCAAAGGAAGGCTCCAAGTAGGAACGCACGTGGGCATCACTTACGCTTGGAATACCCTGGGCGCGATTATCGGTTCCCTAGCGGGGGGCTTCGGTTTTCTGCCGCTATTTTCCGCGCCGGGAGTTTGGAGGCTGGTGGTGGTACTGCTAAGCGTCTTGGCGGCGGCGGCTGCTTTAATCGATTTGTGGCGGCAGGCCAGTATTTCTAAAGCCATCATCTCATTCGGAAGCGTGGCATTGCCGCTTCTTCTGCTGACTGCGACCGGCCCCACCGCTTTTTGGCGACACAGCGAAATCGGAGTTGGACGACTCGCCAAATATAGCGGTTCGAAAAACGAGTTTCACGATCTCATGAACACGAGCCGGCGTGACATTCTCTGGGAGAAGGACGGGCTGGAAACCAGTGTCGCGCTCTCAAAATCGTCGGGGCTTAATTTTATCGTCAATGGAAAATGCGATGGCAGCCTTAGGGTCGACGCCGGGACCCAAATAATGAGCGGACTCATCGCCGCCGCGTTACATTCGCGTCCGACGCAAGCGTTGGTCGTGGGTCTGGGAACAGGTAGCACCGCAGGCTGGATGGCTGCCGTTCCATCGATCGAAAATGTCGATGTCTTCGAGCTGGAGCCAGCCATTCTTCGCGTGGCGAAAGAGTGCGCGCCGATGAATCACGACGCGCTCGCGAATCCAAAGGTACACGTAACTATCGGGGACGCCCGCGAACTGTTGATGGCAACACGGAAAAAATACGATCTCATCGTTTCGGAACCATCTAATCCATATCGCGCCGGTATCGCGAATATGTTCACGCGTGAATATTACCAGGCGGCGGCCGGTCGCTTGAATCCCGATGGAATATTTGCCCAATGGGTGCAGGCCTACGAAGTCGATGACAATACGATCGAGACGGTTTACGCGACCTTGGGCTCGGTGTTTCCCAACGTAGAAACCTGGCAAACCGAAGGTGGCGATTTGCTTTTGGTCGGAACAGCTGCCCCGCGCACCTACAACGCGAATGAGCTTCGTGAACGGATCGCCGCTGAACCGTTCAAGACTGGCTTGCGTCAAGCCTGGCACGTAAACGATTTTGAAGGGTTCTTGGCCCACTTTGTCGCGAGCAACAAGTTCACTCAGAAAGTCCGGCAAATGCGGGGCGTGCCGCTGAATACAGACGACCGCACCATTCTCGAATTCGCTTTCGCCAGGAACGTCGATCTTCATAACGGTTTTAATATCGGCACGCTGCGATCGATTAATGGTTTAATAGAGGCGAACCGACTTCCGCTCTCGGCCGAGGACGTGGACTGGCATGCGGTCGATTTGCAACGTGTGTCAATGTTGCTGGGATTACGCGAAACACCGAATCCGAATGAATACGGGTCTGAAGCTCTCCAAAGTACTGCTACCGCTTATGCCGATTTCCTAAAAGGAAACTTGAACGCGGCCTATCAGGAATGGCGAAGATTTCGAAACGAGCCAAACGACCTGAATGAGCTCCTCATGGTCGCGGAATGCGCGGCCGACCAGGGAAAATCCGAAGCGAACACATACATAGAGCAGTTGAGGAGTGTGATGCCCAATGATGCGGACGCTATCTCAGTGCGATTTCTGTGGCGCCAAGGCAGGATCGTCGAGGCAGTAGATTTGCTAGGGACAGTTCTCCAGCGGCTTCACACCGATCCGTGGCTGAGTGTCGGATTGGCTGACCGGACACTGACAATCGCGAAATCGATTGTCGATCAAGGGCCTAACGATGCAGCTTTGACGCGAATCTATCAGGCGTTGCAATCTCCCTTCAGCGTATATGCCTGCGACACGCTCCGCTTCGAAAATATGGCGCTTTGGGGTGTCAAACTCGACAAAGGACAATTGGGCAAATACACCGCGGCTGCGATGGAGCAGGAGGAACCGTTTATTCCCTGGCAAGGCAAAGTCCTGCAGGTCCGGAACACTTGTTACAAAGCCGTCAACAGTCCAAGGGCTGCGCAGGCAAATCGCGACTTGAACGAGTTTTTGGCAAATGAGCCCTCGCGCTTGGGGGTAGCTCGCTCGGCGGGCAAGTCCACTGGTGCAACAGAAGTGGAACCGACTCCAACCGGCCGCACTGACCTTCCTTGATCTGACAGGGTTGGAATGTGTTAGACAGAGCGCGGGTAGGACCCGGTCGGTCGCGAATGCTTAACAGCCGTGCTCGGCATCGGCATGGTTGGTGCTCAAACCCAATAATGCAACCCACAATGCGTCCTAAACTCTGGCCCGGCACCGGGCTCATTTTCGGCTCCGGTCTCTGCGCGTTACTTTATCAAACTACCTGGCTGCGCGAGTTTCGACTCATCTTCGGCAACACGACTGCCGCGACCGCCGCAGTAATTGGCATTTTTATGGGCGGACTCGGGATTGGAAGCGCCCTGCTGGGCAAACGGGCCGAAGCCAGCAAACACCCGCTTCAATTTTACGCGCAACTGGAGTTGATGATCGCCGGCAGTGCGGCAGTAACTCCCGTTCTGCTCTCCATCGTCCGGGCAATCTACGTTGCGTGCGGCGGGACCTTAGTGATGGGGGCATTTCTCGGTACCGTCGTTCGGCTCCTGCTTGCCGCGATCGTGCTCGGCACGCCCACGGTTCTGATGGGCGGAACGTTGCCGGCCATGGCGCGCTTCGCTGTCGATGAGAAAGACACCAGCCGGCGCGGCTTCGCCCTGCTTTACGGATTGAACACTTTGGGCGCAGTCGCCGGTGCGGGCTTGGGAACATTTGTCTTGCTCGAACAATTCGGAAATCGCGCGACGCTTTGCCTTGCTTGTGTCCTTAATGCAATCGTTGCCGGCGCCGCCTGGTTAATAGCCCGCCACGAAGATCTTCGCCCGCTGAAAGAAAAGGTCGTGACCGAGCAATTCGTGGAGCCGGCCGCTCCGGCCCGGTTGGTATTTTTCGCGTCAGCGATTACCGGCTTCGTTTTCTTGCTGATGGAGTTGGTCTGGTATCGAATGCTCAGTCCGCTTCTAGGTGGAACTGCTTTTACCTTTGGTTTGATTCTGGCGATCGCCCTTTTCGGGATCGGCTTGGGCGGAGTGCTCTACTCGTTAGGCCAAGGCACTCGTCGGCCTACGCTTAACGCTTTCGCTCTCACGTGTGCGATTGAGGCGCTTTGCATGGCGTTTCCCTTTGCCCTGGGCGACCGACTGGCCATTACGGCCATGCTGTTACAGCCGCTCGGCACGCTAGGATTCTATGGGCAAGTCCTGGGCTGGACCGCGCTTTGCAGCGTGATCGTCCTGCCGGCAGCGGTGGTGGCCGGGATTCAGTTTCCAATTTTACTTGGGCTCCTGGGGAAGGGCCGCGACAAAGTTGGGACGCAAACCGGCACGGCCTACGCCTGGAATACTGCCGGCGCAATCGCCGGCTCGTTGGCCGGTGGCTTTGGATTGATTCCGATTTTCAGCGCAACTGGAACTTGGAAACTCGTTGTCGCGCTTCTTGTGCTTTGCGCTTTTCTCGCCGCGATTGTTGCTCAGTTGGAGATCAAAAGACCCCTCCGTGCAGTGCCGTGTGTCCTCGCTGGAGCGCTTGCCACGGCATTGATCTTTTTTTCAATTGGCCCGACGGCGGTTTGGCGAGACAGCGGCATGGGTCTCGGATTAGTGAGAAATTTCCAAGCTACCCCCAATCAAATACACGATCTGAAAAACGAAATCCGCCGCGACATTCTTTGGGAGGCGGATGGACGTGAGGTCGGTATCGGAATTTCACACAACGACAGTCTCGCTTTTGTGGTGAACGGAAAATGCGACGGTAACTCCAAGGGCGACTCCGCGACCCAGATTATGTCTGGACTGTTGGGCGCGCTCGTTCATCCCCACCCGAGCAGCGCGGCAGTAGTTGGTCTGGGAACAGGCTCAACCGCCGGCTGGCTGGCCGCCGTTCCATCGATCGGCCGGGTCGATGTGATGGAAATCGAGCCGACAATTGTGAAGTTCGCCGCTGAATGCGCGGCGGTAAATCAGGATGCGCTCAACAATCCAAAACTGCACGTTGTGGTTGGCGATGGTCGCGAATCGCTTCTCACCACCCGACGAAAATACGATCTGATTGTCTCCGAACCTTCGAATCCGTATCGCGCGGGTGTCGCCAGCCTGTTTACCCGGGAGTACTATCAAGCGGTTGCGAAAAATCTTAATCCGAGAGGCGTTTTTGCCCAGTGGATGCAGGCCTACCGAGTTGATACTCGAACCATTCAGATCTTTTACGCCACGATGAGTTCAGTCTTCCCCCATATTGAAACTTGGCAAACCGGATACGGAGACCTCTTGTTGCTCGCCTCGGAAGAACCGATCACCTACGATATTCCGTCCCTGCGAGCCCGGATAGCGACTGAGCCATTTCAAAGCGCGCTCACTAAGGTATGGCGCTCAACCAACTTGGAAGGGATGTTTAGTCACTACATCGGAAACGACAAGTTCCCGCAAATAGTCATGCGGCAGCGTGACGTCCCGCTGAATACCGATGACCGCACACTGCTTGAATTCGCTTTCGCCCGAACCTTACAGTCGAACAACGTTCTTCAGTTTGAAAACCTGCGCCGAGATGCGGGCGCATTTGACGCCGACCACCCTTCTATCATTGGCGAACTCGATTGGAAGCAAGTGAGGGAACAACGGATGGGAATGTTTGTTTACCCCGATTACGAATATCATCCGGGAGAATTTGTTCTGAAAGAGCAGCCGGCCCTGGCTGCAGCATTCAGTTCCTATGCCCACAATGACTTCGAGGAGGCTTGGGATCAATGGAAGCAACTAAACCGCGAGCCGAGAACGCTCCCGGAATACGGTCTGGTATCGGAATCTTTGGCGGAGCAGGGCGATGCAAGAGCTTTTCTGTATATCGACAAGCTCAGGGAAGTTGAGCCGGCGGAAGCGCAAGCGATCGAGACTCGGCTTCTTTGGCAGCAAGGTCGCCGGGCCGAGGCTACTGCCTCATTGGTTAAGACTCTCAAGGCGTTTCGAACTGATCCATGGCCAACCAGCCCAATCATGACGCGCACCCTCAAGCTGGCCGAGCAGATGGCACAAAAGAGCGACAAGGAAAACGCGGAGTCGATTTACAACGCACTCCAGGAACCGTTCGCTGTCTACAACTCCGAAGATCTACGCAAACAAACGTTCCTGCATGTAGCTCTGGCTATCGATCATAATCGGCCAGGAGTCCACACTTTGGCCGGCGTGGAGTCGCCCGAACCGAATGTTCCCTGGCAATTGGAGTTTCTGAAACTGCGAAAGGCCTGTTACGAACGCTCTCACCATCCGCTTGCTGCTGTCGCCGCTCGAGATCTGGTTAACTACTTAAAGAACGATAACGACTCTGTAGATACAAAAGACTCGCCGGTGGTTTCTGCGATTAATCGTCTCGCGAGTAGCGAGACTCGCTAAACCCGCTGCCGTAAGGCGATATCGGCCGGATCGTTGCTCTTTAGCGGACACTGGAAACCGTTATGTTCGATTCCCGCGCGCGTATCGGGCCGGGCTTCGCAAATCTAAAATCATTAAAGCCGGCCGGTTCCGCGGCGTTGAACTTCTGAAGATCCCGTTCGGCCCGGGCCAGAAGTGGATTTCCGGTTGCCTTGTAGCAGTCCCTTCGCGTTTTTAAAAAACCTTCTTGCCACGGAACGAATGGCTCGGCCAACTCCGCCGCCGTCGCCGTGTGAACACTAACGCCATCTTTATCCAAAATCATTGCGATCTGGAGCAAAGCTATCTTGCGCGGTTCATCTTCATTATACGAACTAAATGGTTCGGACAACGCATCAAACAACCGCTGAGCCGGAACACTTGAGCGCGCAAGATGTGCCGTCATTTGCGCAACAGTCAGCGTATGCTGAACCAAGCTGCGATCCAACCATGGGTCAGCTCGTAACCGCACGAAGACCTTCTCCAGCACATCGGTCGCCCGATCGAATTCGCCACGACGGAACAACAGATGCGCGTAAATGGCGTCCGCATCCACCGGCGCAAATTTTCGCAGCTTGTCCACGTACTTCATCGCATCGGCTTGTCCCGTTTCGGCCAAAGACTCCCCAAACAATCTCAAATCGTACAAGTTACTTAACTCCCGTTTCGGCTCATGAAGATGACTTAGGGTCCCATCCAAGTCTCCTTTCAAATAACTTGCGTAGGCCGCGGCACGCTCCCGCTGCTCAGAATCGGCGTAGTTATTAACATTTGGCGCCTGTCCAAAGCCTAACAACATCGACAGTCGATCGCTTTCCATCTGTTTCCAATCCACGCTTTCTTCGCCTTTGGAAAAATCAGGCCGATCCGAATGGGTGAGCCTGGCCCCGTCACGCAAGGTTTCGACCGTAAAGCCGGTGTTGCGACCAACACTTCGAGCGAAGGCGAATTCCAGCAGGGTCTTGTCGTCCGTATTGATTGGGACCTCAAATGCGCGCTGCATGGTGCGGGCGAATGAATTGTTTCCCACAAAGTGCGCCAAAAATCCTTCGAGCGTTGTCACGCCCCACGTGTGCACGAGTGCACTCTTGAAGGGCTCGTCCCCTAATCTTTGTCGCAAGACCTCCGCGTCGTAGGTCTGCGGAATCAAACTGGCAATTACGAGCAAGTCGCCCGATTGGGTTTGCCACGTCTCGACCTGAGAGAAAACCGAGCCGAGCGTCGCATAGACGGTTTCAAGCGTCGGGGCATCGACCTGGTAGGCTTGGATCCACTGAGCAAATAGTCCGCCCGAGTTAAGACGGCTGGCCGCTGCCTGATAATATTCTCGAGTGAAAAGACTGGCTACGCCGGCCCGATAGGGATTCGAAGGCTCGGACGCGATAACATCATACTTCCATTGAGTTGAAAGCATCACCTCGCGCCCATCTCCGATGATCACGCGCAGTTTGGGATTACTCAATGCGTTCTGGTTTACGGCTGCACAGGCCCGGGCAACTTGCACGACCGTCGGCTCCAACTCGACAACATCGACATGTTCCATCGATGGCACGGCCGCCAGCCAGCCCGCAGTACTGCCGGTTCCCAGCCCGACCACCAGTGCGCGTTTCGGGTGCTCATTCAATGCCGCCGCGATTAAACCCGACATGATTTGTGTCCCGCTATCGCCAATGGAGTTCCCATCGCAGCGGCCATTCACCACGAAATTGATCCCGTGCGAGTTCGACAAGGCGACGCTGCTCTCCACTCCATCGGCCTCCCAAAGAATGTCGCGCCGAATTGTGTTCTCTAAATCGTGGTAATCATTCTTCGTTCCTAAAAATCTCGTTACGCGTCCAACTCCGATCTGACTGTGACGCCAGAAAGCAGTCGGTCCGGTAGCGCTAAGAAAACAAAGCGCCAGCGCGGTCACTCCCAGTGACGGAATTAGCCGAAAGTAGTTCCGCGGTCGCCGCGTAAGATTTGTCGCCGCTGCCGAGGCAGCAATTCCGCACAAGAGAATAACCACCAATTTCCAAGCGCCGGGCGCCGACAGCGCGGGTATGAGTCCAAACCCGCCTGCTAACGAGCCGACAATGGCGCCGCCAGTGTTACACGCATAAGCCATTCCGGTATGCGCGGCCACCCGCGCTCTTCCTTTTCCAAGAAGCGCCACTAGCAATGGGAACTGGACGCCAGAGACGATCGCTGCGGGCAATACCACAATTACGCAAACGGTCGTCCAGGCTATGACGTGTCCGTAAAATCCTAATGAGCCCAATGGACGCAGCAGCATTGTCGCCAGTGCGATGTGATCGCCCAAGGCGTAGGGAAACGCGATGAATGCCGCCTCCAGCGCACAAACAAAACCAAAGCCATTCAACGTGATTTGGCGATTGTGGAAAACGAACGAATACAAAATGCTGCCGAGTCCAATCCCTAAAAGCGCGACGGCCAGAATTAATCCAAAGGTAAAGGTCGAACCGCCCAGGAGCGGACTGAGCATTCGATACCAAACCAACTCCATCAGTAGAAAAACGAACCCGACAACGGCTGCTGCAATATAAACGAATCCAGCCGGCCCCGGCGCTTCTTGATCGAGCTCCGTCCCCGCGTTTACTAAATCGTCCCCTCCTTCGGATTCGCGTTTTGACATCCAAAAGGCGATCAGCCCGACGACGACGTTGCAGACGACTCCAAATGCTAGCGTCAAATGGTTTCCCCACTGTTCGAAAAAATAGAAGGTCGATGCCGCAGCGCCGGTAACCGCACCAAGCGTGTTAATTCCGTAGAGTAATGCCAGTGCCCGGCGGTTCGAATCGGCGGACCTGGTTACTAGACGCGCAATCGCCGGCAGCGTCCCGCCCATGAGAAATGTCGGTAGGCCGATCGCTGAGGTCGACGAGATCAAACGAACTGCTGTTCCGATCGTTGGACCCATGGCAAGCGTGCCGCCCATGGCGAGATAAGCGTGCCGTATAATTAACAGCAAAATGGGGGTAGCTCCGGCGCTCGCCGCAATCAGCAGTTCCAGCTTCGCGTAAAATCGGAGCGGTTGGGAGCTTGTTTCGACCCGTCGCCCAAGAATAAGGCTGCCAAAACCGAGCCCGGCCATGAAGATTCCCAATACCGCTGCAGTGGCCGCGGTGGAGGCGCCAAAGATAAGACGAAATTCCCGCAGCCAGGTCGTTTGGTAAATCAGGGCGCAAAACCCGGATATGAAGAGCAGCGGTGAAATGCGGAAGAGACGAGGTTGAGTTCCCACCTTTTCTGCTTGAGCAGACGCCAGACCAAACTTTGGGTCCGGCGGCGCTTCTGGACGCAAATTAATTGCCTAGCCGGACGCGGCCTTAGGTGGCTTATCTCCAGTAAGAACTTTGTCGAGAGCTTCCAGCGCCTTTTCCGGGCCGACATCTTTGTCGCTGCTGTTTAGCAAAATCTTTCCAGACGCGCTGAACACAAGCACACAAGGCAGATCGTGCACGAATTTCTGTGCAATCAAACTCTTGCCGGCAAGTTCGGCATAAGCCACTACCGGCCAGGGCATATTGCTCTCGGCGATGTAAGTCTCCATGCCGTATTGGGAACGATCCTCGCTAAAAAAAATGATTTCGAATTCAGGATGTTGCGGCGCAACCCGGTTATAATAATCAACTAGCTGCGGGGTAAATTTGCGGCCGGGCGCGGATGAAAGCGCCGAAAAAAAGAAGACGAATATTTTTTTATTCTCCAGCGGTTCACCGTCAAAGTGGACCAGACTGCCTTCATGCCAGTAAACGAGATTGTCTTTGAGAATGCGATAAATGGCGTCTGGCGGTAATGGCGCCGGAGAAGGGCCGCCTTGTTCTGACTTAGCGTTGCTTGGAGCCGGAATTGTCGACGCCAATGGCTGTTCGATTCTCACTGCGGTGTGCTCCTCCAATTTTTGTTTAGCGGCGACCATCTCGGATCCGCTCAGCTGGTAAGCGCCACTCTGCAACGCGTCGATCAGAGACTGATTCGCGCCCGCCTTGGTGAGTTGCGTCTCCGCGGACGCATCGAAGGTGTCGCCCAGCTTCCTTGCCGCGAGCTCATGCAGCACGGCCTCGCTCGAATAACCGCTCCGCAGCATCAGACTCATCTCCTTTATTGTGAGCGGCAACACTTCGCCGCAGACGACGCAAATACTTGCGGCAAGAATAATGGCCAAGAGTTGAAACGCGGGAATACGCATAGCTTGTTGTAAAGCAGAAGCCACGCCGACGAAGTTACTCCGCCGAAGGTCTTCATCTCAGTCAAAATCAGCGCAGAGGCCATGCCCGACGTTTGTCAGCGGCTCGCGCCTTATTTTTCAAAGCGGCTGATCCGCGTTAGCGATGGTCAACATCGACATCTTCAAACCAGCTCACATAACCCCAGTCTACGGCGTTACCGGCGTTAGCCAGCGATTCATCATAGTGAATGTTCATCGGCCCCTTCACCTGAATCGTGCGTCCGATAAATGAGCCGTAAACGTCATTACCGGCCTGAGCTCGTTTGTTGCGTTTGCCTTTACCATCCGGAGTATTGTTGAAAACGATATTGTGATCCGGCGCGTAAATCGCTCCGGTGAAATCATTTTCATTAAAGGTAATGTTGCCGCTTGCCTTGTCAGTTGTATAAACCTCGCCGTTCCCCGATGGATCGAAGTATTGATCGGCAATTTTGGTCAGATTGTTTTGATTCACGACACCGAAGATGAGCAGGTCATTGGCGTCATCGCTTTGGACCCAGAAACCACCATTGTTGGTCTTGGTTTCCTTCGCCTCTCCAATGTGGATGTCTTTGTCGGCGTAAATTGTAGCGTGAACGCCGCTGTCAACGATGATCGTACCGCCATCATCCAGGTTTACGTTGCCTGTGACCCAAATTGTTACGTAGGCATCTGTAACTTGAGGCGCCCCTTTCGGAGTTGGCGGAAGCTTGATTTCGTACTTGTCCGTGCCCATCAAGGCGATGGTAGTTGCCTTGAGTAAGCTGGGATGGGATGGATCGGACGAAGCATTAATGTTTCCGGGTTTGGTCAAGTTGCCAAGATTCGTGTAGTTACTCGAATTGTTCCATGCCGGATTGGCAATGTTGGGATCGTAAACGATCGGCAAATCGCGATAGTAATCCGTATTAATGGCGCCACTAACGTCGCCTCCGCTACTGCCAGTGGTCTGAATGAGAGTTGGATTCGGATTCGTGGCCCCATAAGCACCGCTGTCCAGGCCGTAGGTCGGACTAGCTTGGTTGTAACTGCCGTTGTAGTAGGTCGAATCGAGATTTTTAATCTGCGAATAGTTATTGCCGACGTCGCCCCAAATCTGGTTGCTGTTAAGATCAAGTATCTCTGATTTGTCGTCTTTGATCGGATAACCGTTCGACGCGATGTCGCCGTTCTTGCCAAGTGCCGTCGTAGTATCATTTCTTAGAGTTGTCGTGTTGTAAGTCCCATCAGCGTTCAAGGGCCACGCGGTCCATGCGCCAGTCGACGGATTGGTATAACCGTTGGGGTTAAAACTGTCCGTTACCATGCCCGGCTTGTCGTTCTTAATCTGGACCATGGCGGTAAGCGCGCCGGCAAAGTAATTGACCGGCTTGGCCACCAGCTCGATTTGCCGTGTCGTTGTCTTGGCTGGGCTTGAGAAGTCGCCCGTAAACGACAACACTTTGTTCCAGAAAAGTCCAAGTTTACGCAGGCGATTATCCAGTTTTTCTTCTGAAACGCGCGCCGGCCCCGCAACGTCGGTGGTGCCATTGGCTCGAACACGAAGCCATTGCCGGCCAGAGCTATCAGTAAGTGAGACCGGCTTATCAATAGTTACAGTAATGCGAAGATTTTGGTTTCCCTCCCCGGCATGGGCCGAAAGCATTGTACTGTATGTTATAAAGTCGAAGTTATTGTTGTAGGTGCCAGGGGTCAGCCACCGCGCAATCGTAAAAGTTGTCGAATTGCCGCCGCCGCCCCCATTGTTGTCGGCAAAAGTTCCGTCGCTCGCGATTGGTTTGTAGGTCGTAGTATCTCTCTTGGTGGTGCCGCCATTTGCGTATCTCCCAAGGTTCCATCCGACCCACGGAGTCGCGGATGGAGTTGCTTGAATATCTTTGCGCAGCTCGGCCATGGCAATGTCCGCGCCCGACTCC
>DATINV010000071.1:0-16074 GCA_035473775.1 Chthoniobacterales bacterium | reverse complement strand
GGGACCGGCTGAATCGACGCCTAACTGAGTCAGCTTTGCCGATCTCGATCGTGCAATCGGTGCAAAAGCAAAGCACCAGACTTGCCGCGATCGAGATTTCTACGGATCAAGACGCAAACGAACGACACTCGCTCCGCCGTGCGGTCGATGATGCTTTCGTGTCCGGTTTTAAAGCTGTCATGATCGGCGGCGCGTTGTTGGCCGCGGCCAGCGCCCTGACCGCGGTCTTTTTGATCAAAACCCCGACCCGCCTGTGAGAATGTTCTGGACGTTTAAGCATTTTCTCGACGGAATTCTTACGAAACATGAAATACTTCTTGCTGGCGTGCTTGTTTCCCACGCTGTTAACCGCTCAAAACATGGACCTGACCGAACAACTCGGAAAAACTGTTCTCTACGGCGACATCGCAATCTCTCCGGATGGAAACCAGGTGGCTTGGGTGCAATCGACCGCCGCGACTACTTCGAAGAAAACTTACATTTCCAAAACCGCGCCTGGCTCTTCGGCAACGGAGATCGCGATCGGAGGCGGCAACGATCGCGTTGATGCCGAGCCGGCGTGGTCGCCTGATTCCAAGACGCTGGCTCTTTTCTCCAATGCCGGTCGAGGCGAACAGAAACAGCTTTGGACCATCAGCGGAGACGGCTCGGGAGCTAAAGAGCTTAGCAACCTCAGCGGATACGCTGCCCGGCCTCATTGGTCCCGCGATGGGAAACAAGTTGCCTTCTTATATATAGAGGGGGCGGTCGGCGGAGGCCCGTTAATGGCGGCACCCCCTACGACCGGTGTCATAGACAAGGCAATTCACAATCAACGGATCGCGGTTATCGATGTCGCATCCGGCCAGTTGAAACAGGCGTCGCCCGCTGACCTTCATGTTTACGACTTCGATTGGTCGCCGGACGACAAGACGTTTGTTGCGACGGCCGCTCCCGGCCCCGGCGACAACAACTGGTGGATTGCACAAATTTACAAGATTGATATTGCCAGCGGTAAGGCGACGTCGATTTATAAACCTTTACTTCAACTCGCGGTGCCGCGCTGGTCACCGGACGGTAAACAAGTCGCGTTCATCGAAGGGATCATGAGCGATGAAGGCTTTCACGGAGGAGACTTGCTCACGATCTCGGCAAGCGGCGGGCCGGCCACCAACCGGACACCCGGCCGCAAATCCTCGGCGAGCTGCCTGTTCTGGCTGTCGTCCGATCAAATCCTGTTCGCGGAGTACGTTGGGGGCGGGAGCGCCATCTCCGAATTGTCGTTGGCGGAGAAGTCAGTTCGCACAATTTCCAAATCTCCGGAGGGAATCCACGCTTTCGGCAATTTTCCAAACTTTGCTCTTTCGCGGGATGGCAAGTTCGCGGCCGCAGTTCTTGGCAACTACAACTCGCCACCAGAGGTGTGGTCCGGACCGATTGGCAAGTGGCAGCAGTTAACCAAGAACAACGCTTCCGTGCCAATGACTTGGGGAAAGGCTGAAAGCATTGAATGGACGAACGACGGATTTCAAATTCAAGGCTGGCTGGTGCCGCCGGCAAAGATCGAGTCCGGCAAAAAATACCCGATGGTGATGTTGATTCATGGAGGGCCATCGAGCCAAACCTCATCGGAATGGCCGGCCGGAGCTGGAATGGCAAGGGCCATCATCGCCGCGCTCTCATCGCGCGGTTATTACGTTTTACTGCCGAACCCGCGCGGAAGTTACGGTCAGGGCGAAGATTTCACCCGCGCGAATGTTAAGGATTTTGGTCACGGCGATTTGCGCGACGACCTTGCGGGAATTGACGCGGCGATCAAAAAATATCCGATCGATCCAGCGCGTCTCGGCGTGACGGGTTGGAGTTACGGCGGATTCATGACCATGTGGACTGTTACCCAAACCGATCGTTTCCGCGCCGCGGTTGCCGGTGCCGGAATTGCGAACTGGCAGAGCTACTACGGCCAAAACTTGATCGATCAGTGGATGCTTCCGTTCTTTGGCGCGTCGGTTTACGACGACCCCGCGGTTTATGAAAAGAGTTCGCCGATCAAATTCATCAAGAATGTGAAGACGCCAACCCTGGTGATTGTTGGCGAACGCGACGCCGAGTGCCCATCCGCACAGTCCTACGAATTCTGGCACGCGTTGCGAACAATCGGGGTTCCAGTGCAGTTGATTATTTATCCGGGCGAGGGTCACCTCTTTCTCAAACCGGAGAACCAGTCCGACCGGATGAATCAGACCGTTGCCTGGTTCGACAAGTATTTGAAGTAGGATATCGGCAGAAGATTTGTCGACAAATTATCTCGACGCTACCGGGCAAGCTATTCAGAATCTGCGCCTAACAAATTCTATCCCCAGTATGAAATTCACATTCCTCCATTCAATTCACAGGGTCAACAAGGGCGGAACAACTTCCTCCTGATTGTCGACCAACCGTAACATAGAGACGAGCGCCGGTGGGTCTGGTGATACTGACTCCCCCATGCGCCGTCGTTTTCGAATTTCTTCGGCACTTGATTTGCTTCCATCTCGAAACGCGATGGTTCGTTTAGAGATGGGTTTTAAGCCGGGTTGGCTCGAGCGGAAACTGGTCCGGCAAACAAAATTCGACATCTTGCGCCGTTTGGAAGGCCATAGCTTCGGTCCTCTACGAATTGTCTTAAAGAAGCGGGACGGGCGGCTTGCCTTTCAATTCATCGGCGACACCGGCAGCGTAGAGAAAGCCAAGGATCTCCTCGGCATTTGCTAACGCGTTATTCCGTTTCCTTGGGATTCTAGTAATGCAATCGGAGCAGCTGCGGCTTGTCTTGTAAGGCGACGACAAACAAATCGGTATAATCGTCGTCCGAAATTTGAACCGGCGTATCAACGCCCAGCGCTTTGATAATATCGGGAATTGTATTGCCGTGTCCGACTATCAGCGCGGCTCCGTGAACCCGACGCAACTTCGAGACAAGGGTGTTGTAGTCCTTCGCCGGCACAATGGTTGGAGCAATACCGTTTGATTTCGCTAAAGGTGCCGCCGTCTCCTGCGTCCGTTTGCGCTCACTCGTAAAAATCGCAGTGATGTGCGCATCCTTTAAGATACGGGCAAGCGCATCAGCCCGGGTGCGGCCGGCCGGAGACAAATCCGCATCTTCGCTATTGTCGATCTTTTCTGCATGCCGAACGATAACGATAATCGGTTCCGCAGACGCGACGGAAATCGCGGCAAAGATTGAAAGAGGTAAAATAAAAAATCTCATGTCGAAAGATTAGCAGAAAAACTGCTTCCTTTCCTTCCCTTGGCTCCCACTTCTCAGATTCTTTTCATGTTCCAATTGAAATCCTGCTTTCCTGGGTTCCTTAGATAAATGCAGATCGACGCGCGAGAAGAAACCTGGCCGCTGAAAGAAACGTTTCGGGTTTCACGCGGTAGCCGCACCGAAGCGCAGGTTATTGTCGTAACCGTCAAAGACGGCCAGCACACCGGCCGCGGGGAAGGAGTTCCGATCCGACGTTACAATCAAACCTGCGACTCCGTCCTCGCCCAAACCTCATCAATCAAGGAGGAGAGAAGCCTGAATCGGAAAATGCTGCAAGATCTCTTGCCGCCCGGAGCAGCTCGAAATGCGTTGGATTGCGCGTTGTGGGATCTGGAAGGAAAACATTCCGGCAGACGCGTCTGGGAGCTCGCGAACATTTCAGTCGCGTCGGAAGTGGAAACCTCTTTTACAATTAGTCTCAATACGGCGGAAAAAATGGGCGATGCCGCAAATGCCCATTCAACAGCGCCCATTCTCAAGCTCAAACTCGGCGGCGACGAACTCGATCTCGCGCGGGTAGAAGTAGTCCATCAAGCAGCCCCAGACGCGCGCCTGTTGATTGATGCGAACGAATCGTGGTCCCCCGAGCATTATCGCAACATTGTTCCTAAGCTGACGGCACTTGGCGTCGAATTAATCGAACAGCCATTTCCAGCCAATGCCGATGAAGTTTTGGAGAAGCTCGACCATCCCGTTGCAGTCTGTGCCGATGAGAGTTGTCACACGACCGCAGACCTCTCCCGTCTGAAAAATCGCTACGAGGTGATCAATGTGAAGCTCGACAAGACAGGAGGACTTACCGAAGCGATCCAGTTATGCAAGAAGGCGCGGGCGAGTGGATTCAAACTGCTGATCGGTTGCATGGTAGGAACATCGCTAGGCATGGCTCCGGCACGCTTGCTCGCCAGTAACGCCGACTTCACCGACCTCGACGGGCCACTTCTACTCGCGCGCGATCGCGACCACGGACTTCAATATGATCACGGCAAGATCAGCCTGCCTTCGACAGAACTTTGGGGCTAGCGGATTACTCGCTGCGAAGAGCAACTATCGGGTCCACTTTGGTCGCCCGGTGGGCCGGCAGGTACGAAGCCAGTAAAGCGACGACAATAAAAATGACGATCACAACGCCGAACGTGATCGGATCTGTCGGTCGAATGCCGTAAAGCGCACCAGCCATCAAATTTGAAAGCAACAGCGCGCAAGCGAGACCGATCGCTGCGCCGGTGATTGCGAGGCCGAGACCGTACCGAAGCAGCATTTGCAAAATGTTTTGGCGCTCGGCGCCTAAGGCCAGCCGGATTCCAATTTCATGGGTGCGCTCGCTCACGAGATAGGAAAGCACCCCGTAAATTCCGATCGCTGCCAGAATCAAAGCGGTCAGGGCAAATAAGCCCACGATCTCCAGCGAAAAACGCCGTTGATCGAGTGACGCCGATACTGTCTCGTTCAACATTTGGGCACTGAAAACAGGAAGCGTCGGATCCACCGCCTGCACTAGCTTGCGCACCTCTTCGGGAATCGCGGCCGCATCCAGATGTCCGCGCAGAAAAATCGCGAGGTGTTTTGCGCCTCTTTGATACAGGCCGGTGTAAATTTGCGGAACGTTTGCGTTTTCCAACGATTCCGTCCGCGCGTTTGCGACAATGCCGACGATTGTTGTCCACACCGTTGCGCGTCGCGAAAGCTTTACGCGTTTGCCAATGGGATCTTGGTTAGGCCAAAGCGTCTGGGCCATCGATTCGTTGATTACTGCGACAGCCTCGACGTCATCCTTGTCCTGATCGTTGAACATGCGTCCACGCCGCAGAGTCATTCCCATCAAACGAAAGTATTCCGGCGAAACGATTGATTCATCGACCAGGGGCGCTTCATTGCTTTGGGTCTGCCTACCTTCGATTATCATCGGAATAGGAGGATTTTGATTGTTCCGATCGTGACCTAACGGTATTGCGCCAAGATCCCCCATCGCTGCTTCCTCCACGCCTTTCAACTGTCGGCATCGGCGAAGAACCTCCCGGAAAAACGGCGCCTGCTGCGCAGCCGTTGCGTAGTTATCGTTTTCCGCAACGTTTGGATACGGGATCCGGGTTTTGATCGACATGACATTTTGCGGATTGAACCCGAGCTGTTCATTCAGGAGGTCCCAAAAACTGTGAAGCAACAGGCCGGCCGCCACCATTAACACGAGAGACATGGCGAATTCTGTGATCACGAGCGAGCGCCGGGTGCGGGCCTGCTCGCGCGAGCCGGTTGAGCCACGTCCTTCCTGTTTCAAGTTGTGAATTAAATCCAGACGCCGCGCGGACAAAGCCGGAGCGATTCCGAATATCACTCCGGACAGGAGCGACACGCTCAAAGCGAAGAGCAACACCGTCCAGTTGATCGAGATCTCGTTCAACCTTGGCAAACTTTCCGGCACGAGCTTCAGAAGAAAATCCTTCATCAACATCAGGACGCCTAAACCAATCACGCCGCCGGACAACCCGAGGAGCATGCTCTCGGTCAGAAGCTGTCGGGTCAATCTTGCTTGTCCCGCACCGAGCGCACGCCGGATCGCCATTTCGTGAGATCTCACGCTGCCACGCGCGAGCAAAAGATTTGCAACATTCGCGCACGCAATGAGGAGAACTAATCCAACCGCGACCAGCAGCATGGCCAAAGTCTGACGAACATTGCCGACCACGCTCTCTTTCAGTGGGAGCAATCTGATGCGCCATCCCATTTGGCCGGGATAATCGCCCGAATATTCTTTCTTCAATGATGCGACTAGCGCGTCGACGCGGCTTTGCGCTGCGTCAATTGTGAGTCCGGATTTTATTCGCGCGATTGCAGTCGGCAGATTGCGCCCACTACGAGGCGGATGGTCAGTCAACGGCGCACCATAAAAACTAGTCGGAGCCCAGACTTCAATGTTTCGCTCTCGGGGGGAGGTCCCGGGATCGTGAAAGCTCGCCGGCATAACACCGACGACTTGATACAGATCGGTATCCAACCGAATTTGCTTCCCCAGAATGGCCGGATCAGAACCGAACATCCGCTTCCACAAGCTGTTGCTAATCACGACTTCACCAACGAATCCCGGCGAGTGATCGGATGCCGGAAACGTCCGACCGAGCTCGGCTTTTACGCCGAGCAACTCAAAATAGTTCGGCGCCTCGATCAACAGGCTGACCCGCGCCGGTTCGGCCCCGCCTGTTAAGTTGTTATCGTCATACCACGCCGGAGAAACGTTCCCGAAAATCCCGGAGTGCTGCAAATCCTGCCACTCCGGCTCCGACATTCCAACGTCATGCGCTCCGATGCCCTCCAAATCGTCGACGACCCTCACGAGCTGTTCGGAATGCGGATATGGCAGTGGATGCAGAAGCGTGGAGTCGACCACGGTGAAAATGGCGGTCGTCGCACCGATAGCCAGCGCGATCGTCAAAACTACGACCGCGGTGAAGCCTGGGGATTTTCGCAGTATGCGTATGCTGAAGCGCAAATCTTGAAGGAGGACGTCGATGAAATTTCCGGCGATCGCTTCGCGGCACTCTTCCTTGAATCGTTCGGGACTACCGAACTCCAGGCGCGCGCGGCGTTCCGCTTCGACCCTGGTTAATCCCGAACCTTCGAGGACCGCGGCGCGAAGTTCAATGTGATTCCGCAGCTCCGCATCCAAATCTTCCTCGGTCTGAGTTCGACGCAAAAACCGTGCGATTAGAGAGCGAAGATACGCGGGAATCATTTTCAAAGTTTCGTCAACTCAACACCGGCCCCTCGCCGCTCATCATTCTTTAAACCTCCTGTGGGCGAGCGTTCAAAGCGGAACGAATCGCGGTCGCCAATCGGTTCCATCCGTCTGTTTCCTCTTGCAGTCGCTTTCGTCCTCGAGCAGTCAGCTCATAAAATTTCGCGCGTCGATTGTTCTCAGACTTTCCCCACTCTGTTTCGAGAAGTCCCTGCCGGACCAATCGAAACAAAGCTGGATAAAGCGCTCCTTGTTCAACGAACAATCGTTGTCCTGAAATTTGCTCAATCCGGGACAGAACCGCGTAGCCGTTAAGCGGCCCGAGCGAAACTGCTTTTAAAATAAGAAGATCGAGAGTGCCCGGCAGAAGTTCGGCTTCATCGTTCATGTTTGGTTCTCCTAAACTAATTAGGAGATTACTGAATCTCCCCTAAGCCGTCAAGGAGAAGAGTACAAGCCGCTCTCCGAAATCGAGTCCCGCAGGGCAAAAAGCCCGAAAGAAACTTACTTTGAGTCTCCTGAAGCCGGTGGTGGACTCTGCCAGCGGCCCCTTAAACTTCCATCGGGCGCATTCGCAATCACAATCTCACCCCTCTGTCTTTCGTCCGGTGGAATAATGTGCGGGCGATTATCGACCACGCGATGAAAGTAGATAACGCCTACAGCCACCAGCGAAGCAGATATGAGAAGGCTCTTCAATTCAGAGAAGGCCCGCTTTCCACGGCGAGTCCCCTATCCCAGCCCGCCAATCGAGCATCGTTGTCTACGTTATCGGACGGGGCCGGTCCAAGCGCCCTCCGCGTCGTTCTGGCGCGCCAGCGATTTATGGGTTGTTCGACTAGCCACCAAGAGAGAGCGGCGACCAAAACCGTGGCGATTCCAAACACCATCAAGCGCAATGACGGTATAGTGATTACGAACCGCAGCTGCTCTGGTAACCAGCGATTGAATACCATCGCCACCAAAGCATGATAAATATAGAGCCCGTAACTGATTCTCCCGGCAAAGACGAGACCGGGCAGAGTGAGAAAACGAGCGACGTATCCATCGAAGCCGGTGGCGGCCCGAGCAATCAAGATGACGAAAGCGCCCGCTTCGAGAGGCTCGACTAGAACCGATTTAAATTGCGTCAGATCACCAGCCCGCAGGACGGCCGCGCTCGCCAACATTGCGAAGCAAATGTAGGCGAGTAACCAGCCTCCTCGGGTCGCGCGCAAACGCCCGCCGCACCAGCCCAAAGCGGCCCCCGCAGCCAACGAGTCGAGACTTCCAAAGGGTAGTACCCATCTGGCAATTATCGGCGCCGAAAAAAACACGCACCCAATCCGAAACGCGATTCCCGCGACCGCGACTGAAATGATTGCGGGCAACATCCACCGCCTTGGCAGAAGGAGGATCAATAGGGGCCAGACCAGATAAAACTGTTCTTGGACACAGACGGACCAAAGATGCGAAATCGTGGTTGGCCATTGATTCGTGGCCGCGATCATCCAGTTCACCGTCCCGGTGAACACCCAGGGCCAGTTGTGACGAATCGCACCCAGACCAAGAACGATCGCAATTGTGGCGAACACGAAATATGCGGGAACGATGCGCAAAAAACGTCGCCAGTAGAATACGCCGATGGTCTTGCCGAACGACAATTGCGCCATGTCCATTCGATCTCGCGCGCGTCGGAGCGATGCGGTGATAAAGTAACCGCTCAAGACAAGAAAAAGCCGCACTCCGGTCGCACCGAGATGGATCCAGTCCGGTAGGGGGAAGTTTGGAACGTCGGCGCTGAAGTGGTCCGCCATCACGGTCAGAACGGCGAGCGCACGCAATCCATCAAACTGCGGTTGATAACCTTCCGACGCGCGAGTCCGGACAATGGCATTGTCCGAAGCCGCTGCCTGGCCCCATCCCAGATACGAAACCCCTGCCATTATATATCTGACGGATTTGGAGCGCCGGAGTTACAAATTTCTTTCACCAGTCCTCGACCTTCGCGTCTTAACTCAAACTCGCTCAGGTCGAAATTTTTCCAAGGACGGATTCCAAGTCCTGAAAATTAATCGGTTTCGTCAAATGATGATCGAATCCTGCTTCGAGACTGCGCCGGACATCCTCATCCATGCCGAGACCAGATAACGCAATGCCCGCCAGCGGCTGACGTCGTTTGGCTTGCCGGACCAATTCGTACCCGCTGACTTCCGGCAAACCAATATCGCTGATCAACGCGTCGAATCGCCCGGTATCGAGGATTTCCAATGCCTTCTGGGCCGAATCGGCCGTCATGACTTCATGCCCACATTTCACGAGCAGCCGCGAAAGAACGCCGCGGGTGTCCGCATGATCGTCCACCAGCAAGAGGCGCAGCTTCTTCGCTGTCGCTACAACGCCGCTTGCTCCGTCACCTGAAGACGGGACCGGCTCGCGCAAGAGATCGAGAAAAATTCGGAACGTGCTGCCTTTGTTTGGACCGGCGCTTTCCACTGTGATCCTGCCGCCATGCAGATCCAGCAATGTTTTCGAAATCGTCAAACCGAGGCCGAGACCTCCGAACCGCCTCGTGATGGAACGTTCTCCCTGATGGAATGGCTCAAAAATGCTCTCCTGCCGCTCAGGATCGATACCGATTCCGGTATCAGTGATCTCAAATGCGAAGTGCTTTCCTTTGTTATAAGTGCGAATCCTGATTTTGCCATTCTTTGGCGTAAACTTGACCGCGTTGTTCATCAGATTCCAAAACACCTGCTGAATGCGGACCGGATCGGCCCAAATATGATGAATTGGCGCTGCTAGATCGATCGTGAACTCAATCGCCTTCGCGGTAATGTCCGCCTTCACAATCTGGACGGCGTTTTCCAGTAGTAGGTGCACGTCAACCACTTCGTGGTGGACTTCAATCTTACCGCGCGTAATCCGCGTCACGTCGAGCAGATCGTTGATCAACTGCGCTTCCAACTGGACGTTTCGCAAAATCGCCACCACATCCTCGCGTAATTCCGGAGCAAGCTTCTCATGCTCCGCAAGATAACCGGCCGCGATCATTGCCGGCATCAACGGCGTGCGCAACTCGTGACTCAATGACGCCAAAAAATCGTCCTTCGCCTGATTCGCTTGCTCCGCCGCAACTTTTGCCGCCTCGAGATTTTCTTCCGCGCGCTTGCGTTCGGTCACATCTCGAAAACTCCAGACCCGTCCCACCGGCTCTTGGTCCAGCAGCTGAACCTGAGAATAGCGCTCAAGGATCGTTCCGTCCTTCCACTCCATTACTTCAAATGTTTTTGATGGCGCCGTTCGGTATATCTCCCTCACCCGCGTCATAAATCCCTCAGGATCTTTGAATCGCTGACTGAATTTGAGTCGCAGTTTGTTAACATCGGCTCGCTTCAATTCTTCGCGCGTAACGCCCATCATCCGGGCGTATTTCTCGTTGAAGTTTCGCACGTTGCCATTCATGTCGGTCACCACGATCGCGTCCGTCGTCGAGTCGAGCGTGGCCTGCATCATCGACAGCGAGAGTGCCAGCTCGTTTGTGTTTCGCTCCAACGCTTCCGTGGCCCGGAGAAGCTCGCGCGCGGAAACATGGCCCGACGGCACGGCCTTCTTCTTTCGCGACGTAATAGCTGAGGGGGAACGCTGTTTCTTCGCTTTCGAACGTTTCACTGGTCGGGCCATGATAATTCCGTCCGCCGGACCTGTCACTGAATTGCTCAAACCGCCAAAAAACGAGTTTTTTCGGCCTGATCTGTCGCTTTTGCTTCTTAGTTCTTACTTCTTACTTTGTCAGCATGAGCTTCATTAACCTCGATCAACTTCCCTTCGTAGGAATGTCTCACGAATTCCACGGCGAAAATCAGGGAACACCGATCTCGGCTTATATTGTGAATGCGCCGCCTGGCAAAGGTCCGCCGTTGCACACTCATCCGTATGTTGAAACTATTTTCATGATTGAAGGCTGCGCCGCAGTCACGATCGGCGAAGAGACGCTCCAGGTGAAAGCCGGCGACATCGCAATCGTTCCGGCGAATACACCGCATCGATTCGTGAACTCTGGTGATTCGCCGCTCCGGCAGATTGATATCCACGCGTCTCCCAAATTCATCCAGACAAACCTGAGTTAGTCGCGAGAAACCGGTACCCAAAACGGGCGCACCCGTAACGATGCGCCCGATGAATTTTAACCGCGATTTATTCGCAGTAGACTACGCCTTCTCCAAAGTTGCAGGTTGGATCGAACCCGTAGGCCGGATACCAGCAACCGTTGTCCGCCAGATAATAGTGGCAGCCATCCATCACCACGATGGAATAAGTTCTGAGCCACCAATCTCGCGGGTGCGTTCCGATACTGAAGTGCACGTCGCTCCGGTCACGAATGCCACGATGAAGCGCTAGGCTTTCGTGGACTTCGCGTCCATTGCGAAAGACCGTAGTGGAGTGCGAGACTTCGCCACGTTCGTCAACGCGAGCACCGGAATGTCGCTCGTCGCCGCGAATTTTCTCTTCGCTTTTGACCTTCGCACCTTCCGGTCTGTTCACGTCTCTTTCGACGTTCGTCTTGGTTCGCTCGTCTGTCTTGACGTTCGTCCGCGTCCGTTCACGCTCCGTCGGCTGAACGCTTTGTTTCGTCTGACCCGGTTGAACGTTCTCTTCAGTTTTAGTTGTTTTCGCCTTTTGCTCAGGCTGCTGTTGCTCGTCAGTCGTCGTTGTTTGCGCGCCGGCTGACAGAGCGATAGCAAGCCCTATCGCTATTAGTAATGATTTCATCTTCGGTTTGTTCCCTTCTCTTATCTATCGTTGGGCGCGCCGCCGCCGGATTCTATTCTAATCCAAGGTAAGTACTTGCGTGTAGAGCAACGCCCGACTCACCCAATTAATGCGGGAATCCCGTTCCGGATCTCAGAAGAAACCTGAGAGCCTCATTTGACCAAAGACTACTGGCTACTTCTGGATGTATCGCTCCCGGCGACGTTGATGAATAATTCGCGAAATCCGCAGGGTCGGAAAAAGAAGAAAATAAATGAGACTGCTCCAGTTCCGCAGAGCAGGAATACAAGCCAACCCGGCCGCGATTACGCCGACGGCAACCAGCGTTAACAATCGAAACATTAGATAACGCGTGTCGAATCTCTCGAGATCATTCAGCTCGAGTGCGTCGCGTAAGCGCCAGGCGTGCAGATAAAGCAACGCCATTGCGCCGTAAACCGCGGCGAATCCGAGACCGTATATCACCAGCAATGCGGAGAATTGCGATCCGGTCATCGACACCGGCGCGCCTGCGCCAAAAAGTAGGCCGGTGATGCTGATGTTGAAAAGAAACTTGAGTGGATAAACGTAAAACAGGACCAGAAACAACATCACGCAGGTCAGAAACCGGGAAGATCCGTCGTCGAGCCCGTAGCGGCGACAAAATTTGTAATGACCGTTCCAGATCAACGCGAGCAACAGAAAACAAATCGCGAACGCGGGAAAGCCCCGCATCGTATTTACCAAGTCGTCGAACGATTTCGGAACATCCAGCGAAACCACCAGTAGCGTCAGCGCGAACCCGAAAACGGCGTCGCTGAATGACTCGAGCCGGGTCATCTCGCGCCCGCGCAAACGGAACCCGACGAAACCCGGATCCCACGGCTCGATCGAACCCACCATAGAACGCTTTTTAGCTTGTCACTCGCCACTTGTCACTGATCACTTCTGAATGTGGCTTCCGTCGTTTTCCTCCGCGCCATAAACGTTGGCGGCGCAAATCTCTGCAAACCGGCCCAACTCGTAAAGCAGTTGAAGAAGTTCGACATCGTCAACATTGGCGCAGTTGGCACCTTCGTTGTCCGCGACGACGTTGACGAGTCAACCTTGCGGAAAAAATTTGCCGCCCAACTGGCAAAAGATTTCGGAATCAAATGCGAGATCATGATCGTTCCCGCGCGCGATCTATTGAAGACAACTGCCAAAGATCCTTTCGCCCGCGAACCTTCCGGCCCGGAAATCACCCGCTTCATGAGCGTGTTGCACCAACGACCCCAAGAAATTCCACCGCTTCCCCATTGTTTGCCATCCAAAGACAACTGGCTTCTCAAAATCGTCGCGATTCCAAACCGATTTGTGCTCGGAATTTATCGCCGAGAGATGAAAGCAATCGGGTACTTGGGCAAGATCGAAAAGATCCTTGGCGTCGCCGCCACGACTCGCTCCTGGAACACCATTCAAAAAGTCCTACAGGTTCTTGACCAAAGTTAACGCCCCAGTTGGAACACGCGCGAGCGGGAGCCCGCGCGGGTAAGGCGGTAACGCAGCTAGGGTAGCTGGCGCGAGCGCGGGAGCGCGAATGACCAATACGATTGAAAAAGTCGTGAAAATCCTGAGTGAGGCATAGTGTTCCTAGGCCTCGCCCGCATAGAGGTCGTTCAGCCAAACTCGCGCGGCGTTTTCATCCCGGGTTGAAGCGAGGAATCGCTCCCACGATTTCGTTTCGTGCCAGACCGGCGCGAGCTCCCATACACAGAACGTTGGCTTATGCATTTCCTCGCGCGGCCAGAGATCGAAGTCTTTCATCGCATCGCCATTTTTGTAGAAGACCGTCTCCCAGAGTTCGTTATTGCCGCGCCAGGTGCTTACGATCAGGAAATAAAAATCATTTCCACAACGGTGAAGAATAACAAAGCCAAATCCCTTCGCTCCCAGCTGCACTTTTGTTAGATACGTGCGAGCAAGGCGATCGATCTCATTCGGGACCGGTCGATTGGCCGGTGCCAAGGCGTACCATTTCAATACTGCCCCGGCCGTCTCCATTAGTGCGCCGGGCGTCGCTTTTTTCTTTCCGTGCCCGTAGTTCTCCGCTACGCCGAGATCGTTACTTAAAATCGATTTGAGTAAAGGCATGGTTAACTTTCCACCCTGGCCTGCTACTTTCCAATTCGAATGAAAAGCAACCGAATGGAAGCCTTCAGCGACGGTGTGTTCGCCATCATCATCACCATCATGGTGTTGGAGCTGAAGGTGCCGCATGGCTCCGATTTGTCGGCATTGAAACCGGTTCTACCTGTGTTTCTGAATTATGTATTGAGCTTCATTTACCTCGGCATCTATTGGA
Organism: Chthoniobacterales bacterium; assembly: GCA_035473775.1. Taxonomy (GTDB): domain Bacteria; phylum Verrucomicrobiota; class Verrucomicrobiia; order Chthoniobacterales; family UBA10450; genus AV40. The sequence goes on along the minus strand of DATINV010000071.1, from coordinate 1,977 downwards.
ACAACCACCATCACCTGCTCCAAGCCTGCGCCCGCGTTAGTGGCAGAATCTTGTGGGCGAATCTCCATCTCCTTTTCTGGCTTTCACTGTTTCCGTTCGTAACCGGCTGGTTGGGCGAAAACAATTTCACATCTATCCCATCGGCTTTGTACGGAACGGTCCTCCTTTTCGCCGCTATCGCTTACTACATTCTGCAAAACTTGATCATAGCGGAACAAGGCGGCTGCCAATCGAAACTCGCGATCGCTATTGGAAAAGATTGGAAAGGGAAATTGTCGCCGGTGTTGTATGCCGCTGCCATCGGCGCATCTTTCCTTCGACCGTGGATTGCCGGATGCATTTACATTTTAGTCGCGCTGATGTGGCTCGTTCCCGACCGCCGCATCGAACGCGCTGTTTACAACTCTCGGCAATCTGACTTTTGATGTCTGGCCATAACTCCTATTGGCCCGCGATTAGCTTTACCGTCGCGATCATGAACACAGCTCGATTGTCAATTTTCGCAGTTTTCGCGTCCCTCGCGTTCAGTGGTCCGCTCCTAGCTAAGGAAAAAGACGAGGACAGCGATTCGGAGAACGAGGTCTCTGTCGAGAAGCTTGTTCTGGTGCGTGACATAGGAAGCAAGTTTGAGCCAGTTACAAAATTCAAGCCGACTGACACCTACGGCGTGCTCGTTTCGCTGAGCGAAGGTAAAGAAGGCACCAAAGTGAAGGGCATTTGGATAGCAGTCGACGCCGGCGGGATGGAAAACAAAAAGATTTTTGAGAAAGAAGTTACCTTCGATGCCGAGAACCTGAAAAAAGCGACCGTCAAAAACCGTGTCGACTTCACCCTTTCGCACGATAACCCGTATCCGACTGGCGATTACAAATTCGAAGCCTACGTCAACGGCGAGCTCGCGGACTCAATCGAGTTTACGATCGAAGATTGAGTAACGCGCTGGAGAGCGAGTAAGCGCCGAACCCGAAAATAACCGATCGACGGATACACAGCACTCCGATCGGCCCGACCGGCGCCGCGATTGAGAACCCGATCACGATGCCTCGAATGATAAAGCTCAACGTCATATGAGCCGGATTCGGTTCATCAGGTTAGACTCTTCAGAAATCCTGTGTCACTCGCTTCTTTTGTGGTAAGAATCGTCGGCCTAACTAATCTATGAAAAAGATTTATCGCCTACTCCTCGTAATCATCGCAACTACGTTTTTCTCGCCTACTCTCGTTCCCGCCCGGACGTTAAACGAAGACGCTGCCATCAATCTACTTCTGCAGACGCTCGAACGCGATCACGTTTACGCGAAGCGAATTTCACTCAATTGCGTTACTTTCGACACTGAAGATACCACGCGAACTTATTTTGAGATTGCTCTGCGGGAGAAACACGACGCCAAATGCGGCGGCGATCCCGACACGAATCCGGTTATCGATCGTTATCGGGTTAATCGGGCGTCGGGAAGAATTGAACTGTATGATCTACCCGATGACCGATGGCAGGATTACAAGCCGGCAAGAATTAAATGACACCGCCCAAAAACAGAGGGCGGGTGCGCAGAACAGTAATCTTTTAGCTCTTCGCTCGTCTCTTATATTGCTCGTCGCTGACTTGCTCCATCCACTCCACAGCTTTTCCGTCCAGCGCCTCCTGAATCGCAATATGCGTCATTGCCGTATCCGGCTGGGCGCCGTGCCAATGTTTTTCGTTAGGCGTGAACCAAACCACGTCACCGGGTTTAATTTCTTCTATCGGTCCCCCGTGTCGCTGGGCCCAGCCGGCGCCGGCGACGACGATCAACGTTTGGCCTAACGGATGGGTATGCCAAGCAGTCCGTGCACCAGGCTCGAAAGTTACGTTCGCGCCACGCACTCGCGCGGGTTTCGGCGCTTCGAACAGCGTGTCAATGCGAACGTTTCCCGTAAACCAATCCGCCGGACCTTTGGTTGAACTTTGTGATGCCGCCTTTTTTATCTCCATGCTTT
>DATINV010000070.1:0-10937 GCA_035473775.1 Chthoniobacterales bacterium | reverse complement strand
GCGGCACAGAGGAAGATCGAAATTCGCTCAAGCGGCTCTGCGCTGAAGTCTGGCCACAGGCGAAGATCGTTGTGGGTAGCGATCGTGACTCAGGTCTGGCGGCTGCCCTTGGATCGGGCGACGGGATTGTGGTGAATGCGGGAAGTGGGACTTCAGTGACCGGCAGGCGTGACCAGAAGATCGAAAATGCCGGAGGATGGGGACACATTCTGGGCGACGTCGGCGGCGGATATTACCTCAGTCTCCAAGCCCTCCGGTTGATTTTGCGTGAGTACGATCTGCATCGCGGTGAAGTCCAGTTCACCAGCAGAATTTTGCGCGCGCTATCGCTGAACAATCTCGACGAGCTGGTTCGCTGGGCCCAAACGGCCGACAAAATGGAAGTGGCAATGCTCGCTCCGGTGGTTTTTGAAGCCGCCGCCGGCGGGGACGCTCGAGTCATGGAAATTATCGAGGAAGGAGCGCGCGTTCTTTGTGAATATACCGAAGCGGTGGCTACGAGGCTGCACGTGCTCGCGCCGAAAGTTGTGTTGCTCGGCGGATTATTTCAACGTGACTCCATTTACAATCACGCGTTTCGACGCCGCTTGAAGAAGGCACTTCCCGATGCGCGCGTCGCCAATTCCGAGCGAGCACCGGAATTTGGCGCGGCCTGGCTCGCCGCCGAGATGCAGAGCTGGCCGGAAATTCATGCCGAACCCGCGCCGGAAAAAATCGATGATCTTGCCGCGGCTCTGACCGAGCAACGAAATCCGCGGTCCGAGAATCTCGAGACGCTGAACGCGGAGAATATGGTGAAATTGTTCATCGATGAGGAAAAATTCGTCCATGACGCACTTCGGGCGGTCAGTGAAGACCTTGCCCGCGCGATTGAGCTTGTTGCTGATTCGTTGCGAAAGGGCGGGCGTTTGTTCTATGTCGGTGCGGGCACGAGCGGCCGCTTGGGCGTGCTCGACGCCAGCGAAATTCCGCCCACCTTCGGCGCGCCGCCTGACTTGGTGCAGGGAATTATTGCGGGCGGCGCGACGGCGTTACATCGCAGTGTCGAAGGTGCGGAAGATGAAAGCGGCAACGGCGCGTTGGCGATTAATCGTCGCGGCATCAAAGACACCGACATCGTGATCGGCATCACTGCGAGCGGCCGAACACCGTTTGTGCTCGGAGCTCTTGAACGAGCGAAGTCTTGCGGCGCGAAGATCATTTTGCTGACCTGCAATCCGTCGCGCGAAAAAAATGTGAAGGTCGATCTGGCGATTGATCTCGCGGTCGGCCCGGAAATTTTGACGGGATCGACGCGATTGAAAGCGGGAACGGCAACCAAGATCGCGCTCAACATTATCAGCACCGGCGCAATGGTTGCGCTCGGTAAGGTGCGCGGCAATCTGATGATCGATTTGAACACGACGAGTGCGAAATTGCGCAATCGAGCAACACGCATGGTCGCTGAGTTAATGGAGTCGGACTACAACTCCGCGCGGACGCAGCTGGAACAGAACGGCTGGGACCTGCGCGCAGTTCTCAAAAAAGCGGGTAAATAAAACCCGCGGGCCTCCGTCCAACTTTTGTCACGCGCGGGTGCGCCTGACAAAGCGATCTAAGGTCAACAACTTCAACCGAAAGGAAAATATGCTTTGGACTATATTTGTGATTCTGCTGATTCTCTGGCTGCTTGGATTCGTCGGCTTCCACGTTTTGGGCGCTTACATTCACATTCTGCTAGTGATCGCCCTTGTGGTGCTCATTCTGCAGTTGATTGGCGGTCGGCGACCTTTGTAGTATCAGCAACGTGAAACCAGTTGGAATTATCGGCGTCATTCTCATCATCGTTGGCATTGTCGGTTTTGCCTGGGGCGGCATTCGTTGGTCGACTGAGAAAAAGGACGCCCAGCTTGGTCCTCTCGAAATTAAGCATACTGAAAATCAGGGCGTTAATTTTCCGCCGATCGTGAGCGGCATTTGCCTGGTCGGCGGAATCGCCCTGGTGGCAATCGGCGCACGCAAGTCCTAAACGAACGGCTGTCGCTCCGTCGAGCGCAGGGTAAGTGAAGGCGAGCATGGCAAGAGCTCTTGCTTCTTGGCGATTTGAAGAAAGTCGCACAGCAAATGAAAGCAAGGCTCAGCGACGACGGGTAAATGTCTCTCTTGCCTAGAGATAGGCGATTCTGATTGAATTTGGGGCGTGCCCGGAACTACTAATCGCCGCGCGGTTCGCTGGCTTCGTGCCCAACTTCCGGAGTTGGTGGCGGCCGGAGTCATTTCTTCGGAGAACGCCGCTGCGCTCGACCGCCATTACGGGCCGGCTGAGTCGCAATCAAATTTTGGATTCGTAATTCTGGCCACGGTGGGCGCCGTGCTCGTCGGCGCCGGGATTATTCTTCTCATCGCGCACAATTGGGATGATTTCAGTCACACGGCGCGCACGATCATTGCCTTCATCCCGGTCCTGGTGGCGCTGGCGTTTATCGGTTTTGTGCTCACGCAGCGAAACGAATCGCGTCCATGGCGCGAATCTGTGGCGATTTTCGATTTCGCCGCGGTCGCCACGGCGATTTCGCTAATCAGCCAGACCTATCAAATCCAGGGATCGTTCGCCGAATTCCTGCGGGTTTGGCTGCTGCTTGGCCTTCCGGTTATTTATCTGCTCCGAGCTAGCGTGGGTGCCACAGTTTACGTGATCGGCACGATCGTCTGGTTGTTCTCGCGGGAATTCGGCGTCTTCATTCGAACACCGAACCCGATGTTCTACTGGTTTCTGTTTCTGTTGATCGTCCCATATTTCTTGTTTCGCTTTTTCGAGAGCCGGGGAAGCCGTGAAACCGCGGCGTTGGCGGTTGTGATGACGGTCTCGCTGGTGTTCGGGCTTGGATTCATCGCGGATTTTGCAAAATCGGATCTCGGCGCCATCGCCTTCGCGGGTTTGCTGACCGCGATTTATCTCTGCGGAGTGAAATTTTTTCCGCGGCCTCACGGTCGATTGCACGTGATCGCCTTGCTTGGCGGCATCGGAATTGGCGTAACTGCGATCGTCCTCAGTTTTGAATCGAGCTGGCACATGACGCGGGAATCGTTTTGGGGCCTGCGCACGCTTGGAGGGAATATTTCGTTGGCGATCGAGTTCTTGTTTCCGATCGTGGCGATCTCCCTCGCTGCCTTCGACATATTCCGACGGCGTTTTCAGTTCAGTCTGGTGGCCGCTTCGTTTCCGATCGTGACCGCGATCATTTGGGGCGTGGCAAATCTTTGCCAGCCGTCAACCGCGGAACATCTTTCCAAGACAAGCTGCTCGTTTGCTGCAGCGGCCTTGATGAATTGCTACGCGCTTTGGCTTGGGATCGACATTCTCGCCCGCGGGATTCGCTCGAGCAGCGTCGCGCGCGCGAACTTCGGGTTGCTTCTCCTCGCCGTGCTAGCGCTGAGTCGCTTCTTCGACAGTGAGCTGAGCTTCGTCACCCGAGGGCTGGGATTCATTGTCGTCGGGGCCGGATTCCTGGTCGCGAACATTTTGATGTTCAAGAAAAGGCGAACCGTCGTCGCAACATGAAGACATTCCGCATCGCTATTTTCGTTCTGATTGCGATCGCGCAGCTGAGTATTCCCGCGATGATGGCCTGGGGGCGGGTGCAAACGTTGGCCCATGGTCGGGTCTGGAAATTGAAAACCGCGCCGATTGATCCGGAAGACGCGGTGCGCGGGCGCTACGTCATGTTGCGTTTCGACGCTGAGGACACTTATCGGCAGCCCGAGCAACTGAAGTCGGTTGATTCGCTTTACGCGATACTCAAAGAAGGTCCGGACGGATTTGCGACCGTCGATCATCTTAGTCACTCCCCAACCCCCAGTGACTCGGCGGTTAAAGTTGAACCGGGCGGCTTTTGGGATGGGCAACAACGGATCGTTTTCCCGTTTCGTTATTTTTGGGTAACCGAAAAGAATGCGCCCGCCGCTGAGAAAGCTTATCGCGAGAATAGCAAGCGCCGCCAACAGAACGCATTCGTGACCGTTCGTATTCGCAATGGTGATTCCGCGCTCGAGCAACTTTACATCGACAACAAACCGTTGGCCGAGTATCTGCGTGCGGAGGCCGCGGACAAATAGATCTTATTGATCCTGCGGAGCGTCGCCGCCTTCCGCTTTCAGAACGGCGAAGGTCTTGGCGCCTTTGCGATCGAGATATAACAACATACCTCGCTTCGGGTCGGCCTTGCTTAAGGCTTCCCGAAACGATTTTACATCCGTCACCGGTTTGCTATCGACTTCGGTGATCACGTCTTCGCGTTCAATTCCCTGTTGAGCGGCGAGACTGTTGTCGGCCACGTCGGTAACAATGACACCCTTTTGCACGCCAAGCTTGAAGCGCTGCACCATTTCCTTGGTCAGTTCCTGCACCTGCAGCCCGAACTTCCCTGCCTCCTGTTGTCGTTCTTGCGGCGGGCGGGCCGGTTCGTTCGAAGCGCGGGAAATCTCGTTCGGCAATTCGCCAGTCGTGACCGGAACCTTTAACGTTTGTCCTTTGCGCCAAACCGTCAGGTCGACTTTCTGGCCGATCTTCTTTTTCAAAATCTCATGCTGCAACTGCGAGTCGGTGGTAACCGCGTTGGCGTCGACTTGAGTGATCACGTCAAACGGGCGCAGATCGCTCTTGTAAGCCGGCGCATCGGCTTCGATCGTTCGGACGACGACGCCTTTGTCGATCCCTTTGAACAAATCGCGAATGCCTGGATCATCGCCCAGTGTTTCGATCCGGATACCAAGCCATGGGCGCATGATCTTGTGGCCGGCGATGAGTTCGTCGCCAATCTCTTTAGCCATGTTACTCGGAATGGCGAACCCGAGGCCGCGGTTGATGCCATTGATCAGCGTGTTCATGCCGATCACTTTGCCGTCGATGTCGCACAACGGACCGCCACTGTTGCCCGGATTGATCGATGCGTCGGTCTGCAAGTAATCCGAAATCGAATAGCCGCTGGTCGGGAGCAATTTGCTGCGACCTTTGCCACTGATCACGCCGTAAGTGAACGTGTAATCGAGTTTGAACGGTGCACCGATCGCGAAGGCAAACTGCCCTACTCGCACGGCGTCGCTGTCGCCGAGTTGGGCGAAGGGTAAATCTTTGGCGTCGATCTTAATCACCGCGACGTCGGTTTTTTCGTCCGTGCCGACGATCTTGGCCTGAAATTCGCGACCGTCTTTGAGTTTCACATCAATCCGGTCGGCTGCCTCAACTACGTGGAAGTTAGTAAAGATATAGCCGTCGGGCCGGACGATGAAACCTGAGCCTTCGCTTTGGAGCGGCTGGAGGTTGCGCTGCGGCCGGCGGGGATTGTTTTCGTCTGGAGGACCTTGAAAGAAAAGGTCCTCGAACGCCGAAGTCTCCGTGTCAGCTTTTTTTGAAACCTCGATAATGACAACACTGGGAGCGACAATCTCGAAAACCTTGGCAAAAGCATTGTTCAGCTGGTGGACGACGTCCTTGCCCTGTTCCGCCGCAGCGGCTGGGACGGTCGGGGTGGGGGGGAGTTCAGGAGTCGCTCCGAAGATCGACTCCGTGCTAAAGGCGCCAAATATGATGAAAAGTAAGATCAAACGCATCGGTTTGAGGTTGGACAGCATTGAACATGCTACGTTCAACGCGCCAGTCCACCCGCGCCTCCGGTTCGAGAGGCGTAGGAATTGCAAGGCAAACGGCTTGACTGATGATATACTATCGGTCGGCTCTCTCCGGATATGCGTTCAGTAGGCTTAAACAGAGCACTCGTGGGTATCGTCGCAGGCCTGTTTGTGCTTGTCGCGGCGCGGTTTGCTTTTCATCGCAATCCTTCCAAACCAATCACCGCCGAGGAGTTCGTTCAGGCGCTGGAAAATCATCAGACTTCATTAATCGACCGTTATTTCCGGGAGCACAACGATCCGAACGTGCGGACGGCGAGCGATCGTTCGTTACTTTTTACCGCTGTTTTACGGGACAATCGCGTGCTGGCCGGAAGACTTCTTGATGCCGGGGCCAGCGCCGACCTGGCGGATGATGTCGGCGTGACACCGTTGATGGTGGCCACCATGCATGGCGATTTGGAAACGGTTCGCTCATTGATTGGTCACGTTACGGATATCGCAGCCAGGGATCGTGCCGGTCATTCTGCTCTTTATTACGCAGTGAACGCCCAGAAAATCGAGATCGTCGATCTTCTTCTGAGCCTAACGCCGAACCTGGAATTGGCTTACGGCGACAGCGGTGAGTTGCTGACTCTCGCCCTGGGAAGTCCAAATACCAAAATTGCCCAGTATATTCTTTCGAAATTGCCGCGTTTTGACCAATGGAGCGCCGGCGCGTTGCACGCGCTGGATGGGGCGTTGCGCGCGGGCGATCGCGATTCGGTTCGGCTGTTGCTCTCCAAACATGCGACTCCGCCTACTCCCGAAGGGAAACGCGTGCCGCTGCTGGCGTATGCCATCGCTATCGATAATGCGCCATTGTTTACGACTTTGCTCGAATGCGGCGCGGATCCGAATACGACCATGACCGGAAAGTACGACTCGGAATTTTTGGAAACGCTTCCATCGAAGTCGTTTCGCAACTACATCGAGGACGACAAGAATGTGACCTGTTTGATGCTGGCCGCCGGCCTCGGTCGAACCGATTACGTGCGCGCGCTTTTACAAGCTGGCGCCGAACGCAATCGTTCGACCGGCCGTTACAAGATGATGGCGCTTTATTTCGCGGCCGAGCTTGGTCATTGGCAGGCCGCACAGATTCTACTGGGCAGCGCACCTGATCCCGAGAAACTGCGCATCGAAATCTCGCTCTCCTCGCAAAAGATGACGCTGATCAAAGACGGCGTTTCGATTCTAAACTCGACCGTTTCCACCGGCCGGGAAGGTTATTCGACGAAGCGCGGCAATTTCGTGATCACCGACAAGGAACGGAATCATCGGTCGACGATTTATCACGTCGATATGCCGTATTTCATGCGGTTAAGCTGTCTCGATTTTGGAATGCACGAAGGCTACGTGCCGAATTACCCCGCCTCGCACGGCTGTATTCGTTTACCAGGCGAGACCGCGCGAAAGCTGTTCGCCGAGATCCCGATCGGGACTCTGGTCACCGTTCAGTAAGAAAGGTGGATCGAGCAGTCCCTTGCTCGATGGCAAAGAATCGCGGCCACGGCCGCCTGAAATTAACATCGTCCACGGAGCGGCCGATCCACCTTGTGCGGGGCGCACTTTTCAGTGCGCATATTGACACAAAACCGAGCGCTTTTAGCGTTTTAATCCTTACTTAAATGCAAACTTTTGAGAACGGAGATGGAAAAGAGTTCGTTTCGCATGCGCCCGGCTATTGGTCGCGCAATGGCGGGGTTGCGCCCGAACTCTGGAAAGACTGGAAGTGGCAATTGAAGAACCGAGTAACGTCGTTGGCCCAGTTGGAACAGTTTATCAAACTAAGCGACGAGGAGCGCAGCGGCGTCTTACTTTCCGGCGACAAACTCGCGCTCGCGGTCACGCCTCATTTTTTCAACCTGATCCCGCGCGACAATCCGAACGATCCGATCCGGCGGCAAGTGATTCCGCGCGTCGAAGAAACATGGGGTTCGGCGTACGACATGGCCGATCCCTGTGGTGAAGATTCGCACATGCCGGTGCCGGGCCTGGTCCATCGCTATCCGGACCGAGTCTTGTTTTTGGTGACGGATCGTTGCGCGGCGTATTGCCGGTATTGCACACGCAGTCGCGTCGTTAGTGGCGTTGGCGAACAGGAATTGCACACCGATTTCGAGGAAGCGTTTCGTTACTTGGAACAACACACTGAAGTGCGCGACGTGCTTTTGAGCGGCGGCGACGCACTGATCTTCAGCGACGACAAACTCGACAAACTGCTGACACGGTTGCGTTCAATCAAGCATATCGAGTTCCTCCGAATCGGAACGCGAGTTCCGATTTTTCTGCCCCAACGAATCACTCCGGAGTTGTGCGCGATTCTGGCCAAACACCATCCACTTTGGATGAGTGTGCATGTGAATCATCCTCGCGAATTGACAATCGAGGTGAAACAAGCGCTGGAGCGATTGGCGAACGCCGGCATTCCGCTGGGCAATCAAAGCGTTCTGCTTGCCGGCGTGAATGACGATCTCGAGACGATGAAAACGCTCGTGCACAAACTGCTGATGTGCCGCGTGCGACCGTATTACATTTACCAGTGCGACTTGATCAGTGGTTCGTCGCATCTGCGCACTTCGGTCGCGAAAGGAATCGAGATCATCGAAGGCTTGCGCGGTCACACCACCGGTTACGCCGTGCCCCAATTTGTGATCGATGCGCCCGGCGGCGGCGGCAAAGTGCCGATCAATCCCGGCTATGTTCTCTACCACGACAACGAGAAAATCGTGATCCGCAATTACGAAGGCAAAATCTTCGAGTATCCCGAATTGGGCGGCGACCAAACCGTCCAGTTCGCCCCCCAAAGGGAGTATCACGACGAATATTTGTATTCGTGATTTGTTTCGTTTAGCGGGATTGCGATTTCAATATCCGCAGTCATAGAAGGCTACAGGCGTGAAGACCTCAACCTCCGGCCACTCCGGTATTTTTGCATTCGCGTTTCGAATTCATGCAGAAGAGAAGCTTCGCGAACATGATACCGCCGTGGGAGAATATCGGTATCGAGTCTATGAACCCTTCCTCGTTCGCAAAAGTGGATCATTTCTGACGGACGAAATTCCGATGCGGCTTTGGCCGAAGTTCGAGTGGAACAATTGCATCCCTACCAAGCTGCGAGGTGAACAAGGAGCTTCTCCTGAATTGCGATACACAGGTCGATCCGGTCCGTGTCGTTGGTATGATGGATTACGCGTCGATATTTATGGGCCGAATGCGGTTGAGCGAGTCGAACCGTTTGTCTCTTCGTTCATGCGTTGGCTGCGGCACGTTTCGGGGCAGCCTTGGATTGGCGCTGTCGATCATCACCATCTTTCTGAAATGCAGCGCCTTTTCGCAATAGACTCCAAAGGCGCCGCGGTCGAGCAGGCTGGGGGATGCGCGCGAATGGTAGTGATGCCGAGATTTAAGTTACTGACCGATGAGACCTGGCGGACGGCGTTCGTTTACGCAACGCTTTATGAGCCGCCAATTCATTCGAGCCTTTTCTTCGACGCGCTAAATGCAGCAGCCATCAACGACTATTCTCGCGCTGTTATGAATCTAGCAATGTCCTTGGAATCATGCCGCGACGAGACTTTCTCACGATTGCACCCCACTGCCGTTTCTAGCGACGAAGACCAACAGTCGGCTGCCCCTTTTGAAGGCACCGATCTCTTAAAACATCTCTCCAAAAACGCTAAGCAGGCTTTTGGGCGTAGCTTCGAAGAGGAAGAGCCGGAACATTGGGTGCATCTCCGCAAGCTTTACGTGACCCGACATCACGTGGCGCATGGTAGACCGGCTATGTTCCGGGAATCCGGTAAGTGGGTCCGAGTCGATATGAAGAATTTCGAACCTATGGAACTAGCTGCGCGCTCTGTTCTTCACTGGATAGATCAGCTGGTTAAGAATTCCGCAAAACCACCGCAGGAACTGTTTGGTCCTCCTCAGTTTCATCGCGCTAATTAAACGAGTGATTAATCGACGATTTAATAGCAAATGACTGCTGCCAACCAGGGGTGAATCACAATCACGATGAATATTTGTATTCGTGAGTTTAAGTTCGACTTCGTTACACTCGGCATATGAGCGCACTAATGTCCGAGTTCGGATTCCTTTGCCTGCAGGTTCTCGTTTCCGCATTTCTGGCGATTTTGTTTTTGCAATCGGGGATCGACAAGATTGTTGGTCGGCAGGGAAATCTTCAGTGGCTCAGCGGCCATTTCGCTAAGAGTCCGCTCGCGAAAATGATTCCGCTTTTGTTTGCTGCCCTTACGATCCTGGAAGTTTCAGCGGGCGCACTGAGCGGAGCGGGATGTGTTGCTCTGTTTTTTTCCACGCACAATCCAACAATCGCATTTTGTGGTGCGTTGCTATCCGCGGTTGCAGTGCTTTGCCTGTTTTTCGGACAACGAATGGCGAAAGAATACGCCGGTGCGGCCATTTTAGTGCCCTACTTTTTGCTTACACTAGTTGCGATTTTTCTCCTGATGCCATTCGGGGGGCACCATTTGGAATGAAAATCCTTTCCCGAATCTTGCTAGCGATTTCGGCGATTTCGCTCGCGGTTGGAGCGCATTTTCACACTCGGGCATTCGACAAAACCGCTGCCGCGGCCGCGGAATCGAACTTGCCGGCGTTTCTCGGAAACGGGCTCAAAGTTTTGTGGCTCCAGGATTCCGTGATCACCAATCTGCTCGCGATTATCTTCGCGATCGTCGCGATTAAACCCACCGCGGCGCCGAGGTGGATCGTTATGGTGCTCGCGTTGGTGCCGATTATCACCGCCTGCCTGGTTTATTCTTTCATCGGCAACTTTTACGGCGCCTACGTTTTTCTCACGGCGGGAGTCGCCGCAATTCTTGGCCCGTCGCTGAAGAGAGCGGGCGATTGAGGGCAATCGCCCCTACCTGCGGTATCAGTCTTATCCGCGCAATCCGCGGTTCAATTGTCTCTGCCAAAGACGATCTCGCCGCCGATGATCGTCAGTTCGTTTTGCGTTTTTAGAATTTCGGGCGCCGGAATTTTCATGATGTCGGCCGACAACACTGTAAAGTCCGCGAGTTTGCCGACTTCGATTGAGCCTTTGTCTTTTTCCTGAAACGACGCGACCGCCGGCCAGATCGTGAACATTTTCAATGCCTGCTCGCGAGTAGCGGCTTGCTCCGGATGCCAGCCTGGACCTGATTCGCCTTTGATACTCTTGCGGGCGACCGCCGCGTAAAACTCGATCATTGGCTCGCCGCGTTCGACTGGCGCGTCGGAGCCGCCGCAAATGATTACTCCGGATTTTAAAAACGATTGCC
>DATINV010000069.1:0-14548 GCA_035473775.1 Chthoniobacterales bacterium | reverse complement strand
GTCAATTTGCTCGACGCCGCGCAACGCCTGGAATGTGCCGGGTTTCTCCTTCGAATTATAAAACCGTCGAAACAATGCGCGGCGCAGAATGTCATCGACCAAGGTTGATTTGCCGCTGCCGGAAACGCCGGTTACGCACGTGAACAATCCGAGCGGGAACGCCACTTCGATGTTCTTCAAATTATTTTCGGCGGCGCCCTTCACAATCAACCAGCCCTCTTCATTTCTTGTCGCCTTGTTTCGAGGGAACCGCGGCTTTGTTCGGTGTTTCGGGACCGGGATGCGGAGGCGGCCCGACAGATAATCCGCAGTCAGCGAATTTTTAGCGTTCAGGATCTCATTTAGCTTTCCCTGGGCCACGATTTCGCCACCGCGTGGCCCCGCGCCGGGCCCAAGATCGACAATGTGATCAGCCGCGCGAATGGTTTCTTCGTCGTGCTCCACGACGATCACGGAATTCCCAAGATCTCGGAGTCGCCGCAGAGTTCCGAGCAATCGCGAGTTGTCGCGCTGATGCAGCCCGATGCTCGGTTCATCCAGTACATAAAGGACACCCGCTAATCCCGAGCCAATTTGAGTGGCGAGCCGGATTCGTTGCGCTTCGCCGCCGGAGAGGGTTCCGCTCTCGCGATTCAACGTCAGATATTGGAGACCAACCTCGACCATGAATTGTAAGCGCGATCGAATTTCGCGCACGACATCGACGACGACCTTTTTCTGTGCCGCGTTCAACTCGAGATTATCGATGTAGCGCGCGGCCGATTCGGTGGTTTGCTCGCTGAATTGATGAATATTCAACTCCCGGCTCGTCCGATCTTTGATTGTCACCGCCAGGATTTCCGGCTTGAGTCGGGCGCCGCCGCAAACTTTACACGGGACGCGGGTCATGAACGCGCGAATCCGATTTCGGGTGAACTCACTTTGGGTTTGGTCGTAGAGCCGCTGCATTTGCGGCACTAATCCTTCGAACGGCCGTTTCTTCTCGCCGCTGGCTCGCGATTTATCGGAGTTGCCGCCGAAATTCATCTCGATTGGCGTGCCGTTGGTCCCAAAATAAAGCGCGTTCCTGAATTCTTCCGGCAAATCCGCAAATGGCGCGTCTTCGTTGACTCGGAAATGTTTCACCAACGCGCCTTGCAACTTCTGATAGTAGGCCCGCATCCGTTTCGTTCCTCGCCGCCATGGCGTGATTGCGCCTTCGGCAATGCTCCGAGTTTGATCTGAGATCATCAGATCGGGATCAATCACGAGTTGAGTTCCAAGGCCGTGGCAGGCCGGGCACGCGCCGAGGTGGCTATTAAATGAAAAGTGTTTCGGCGTCAGCTCTCCGAGAGAAAAATCGGAGTCGCCGGTACCGTAATTCGTGGAATAGCCCTGTTCTTCCCAGCGCTCAGAATCGGTACGCGATCGCAGAGTCGACAATTTGTTGTCGCCCCATTTAAGAGCGGTTTCGATCGAATCCGCCAGCCGGACTCTAATCCCCTCCCGAACCACCAGTCGATCGACCACTGCGTCGATCGTGTGGCGCTGATCTTTCTTCAATCGGATCGGGTCGGGTCGATCGAGTTCGATAATCTCTCCATCGATCCGCGCGCGCACGAAGCCTTCGCGTTTCAATCGCTCAATTACATCACGGAACTCCCCGGTTTGATTTTGGACCAGCGGCGCGAGAACGATGATCTTGCTGCCGGGCTCGTAGGCGAGGATTTGATCGGCAATCTGCTGTGGCGTTTGGCGATGGACCGGTTTGCCGGTTTTCGGATCGTGCGGCTGACCAACTGCGGAAAAGAGGACGCGCAGATAATCATAGATCTCGGTCGTGGTTGCGATAGTGGATCTCGGATTGGCGCCCGCGCTGCGTTGCTCGATCGCGATGGCCGGTGACAAGCCTTCAATGAAATCGACGTCCGGTTTTTCCATCTGGTCGAGGAACTGGCGGGCATACGCGGAGAGGCTTTCGACATAGCGTCGTTGCCCTTCGGCATAGAGCGTATCAAACGCGAGCGATGATTTTCCCGAACCACTCAGACCGGTAATGACAACCAGCTTCTCCCGCGGCAATTCGACATGGAGGTTTTTCAAATTGTGCTGGCGCGCACCACTGATCTTGATAACTTG
The DNA here is from genome assembly GCA_035473775.1 of Chthoniobacterales bacterium. Lineage (GTDB taxonomy): Bacteria > Verrucomicrobiota > Verrucomicrobiia > Chthoniobacterales > UBA10450 > AV40. The sequence goes on along the minus strand of DATINV010000069.1, from coordinate 12,430 downwards.
CGCAGGCATCGGGACGACAAATCTCGAACCTATCAGTCAAGCACAGCCGAGCGTTTTCTCCAGCAAAAATCCCGATTTATGAACGAACAAAATCGCCCTCTCTCTCCCGAGGAGATGGTCCAGTTGCAAAAGAAATTTAGCGAGGTCAAACACAGCATTAATAACGCGCTCGCTGTCATGATGGCGCTCTCGGAAATGTCGCAGCGCCGGCCCGATTATGCCGAGAAATTGGCGACTACGGTTCTGGCCAAAGCGCCCCAAATCGTTTCGGGTTTGCAGGAATTTACTCAACTCCTGAACGAGAAGGCCGGAACGAACCCCGCGGTCGCGGGAGAATCGCAGTAACCGGAAATCAACGCCTCGCGCGCATGGACGCGGTGTCGAGCACACGAATCCTCGTCGTCGAAGACGAAAAGGACGTAGTTGATCTTCTCACCTTAAATTTGCGCAAAACCGGCGGCTTTGCGGTTTCAACCGCGAGCGACGGCGCGGCGGGCCTCACTAGGGCGCGCACGGACAAGCCAGACTTCATCATTCTGGACTTGATGCTGCCGAAAATGCCGGGTCTGGAAGTTTGCAAACTGCTTAAGAGCGATCCAGCGACGCGACACATTCCGATTTTGATGCTGACTGCGCGTGCCGAGGAGGTCGATCGCATCGTTGGCTTGGAATTTGGCGCGGACGATTACGTGACAAAACCGTTCAGTCCCCGCGAGGTCATCTTGCGAATCAAGGCGATACTGCGTCGCGGAACTGCCGAAGAAACCGACGATCGCCTGTCGGCCGGTCCGATCACGGTCGACCCGTCGCGTCACGAAGTTTTGGTGAACGGAAAACCGATCGATCTCACCAGCCTTGAGTTCAAGCTCTTGCGCACATTGATGCAGCGGCGCGGACGTGTTCAAGAGCGCGATCGTTTATTGAATGAAGTTTGGGGCTACGAGAGCGTAATCGATACTCGTACGGTCGATACCCACGTTCGCCGGCTTCGCGAAAAACTGGGCAAAGCCGGAGATATTGTCGAAACCGTCCGCGGATTCGGCTATCGTTTCCGCGAAAAATAATGGTCTGGATTTTTGTCGTCGCGATTACTGTTTCGACACTTGCGCTTAGTTATCGAGTCTTTCGGAAATGGATCGCGCCGTGGCGGGAAATCCGTGACTTGGTCAGGACAGTTGGACGCGGTGAGCAACCGCGAACATTTTTGATCGAAGGCAGCAGGGAAGCGAAGCGAGTCGGGGTTGCCTTGGAGGAAATTCTTTTGCGGCAACGCCAGCTTGACCGGCAAATTACCGAACGCGCATTAGGCCAAAAGGCGATCCTATCTGCGATGCAAGACGGATTGCTTGTGGTCGACGGCCAGAGCCGAGTGAGTCTCATGAATCCCGCATTTTCCGATTTGTTCGGGGTTGGAGAGAATTCGTTAGGCTCACCGCTCTTGGAGAGCGTGCGCGATCCGGCAATCGAGCAAATTGTCGGTGAGACTTTGCGGCAACGGAAACCAAGTCAGGGCGAGCTCATCATCGGCCGGCGCGAGTTTCAGATGACTTCCGTGCCGATGGGCGCCGAAAACGGCTCGGTGAGTGGAGCAGTTGTCCTGTTTCATGATATCACCGCGCTGAAGCGTGCCGACGAAATGCGCCGCGATTTTGTGGCGAATGTCTCGCATGAACTGCGGACACCGCTGTCAATTTTGCGCGGCTACATCGAAACCATGCTGGACGATCCAAAAATGTCGCGAGGCGAAACCAGCCGCATCCTCGAGGTAATGGATCAGCACTCGAAGCGACTTGGCTTGCTGGCGAACGATCTGCTCACGCTTGCTCATCTGGAATCCGGTAGCTCGAGCCTGCAATTGACTGAAATAGATTTACTTCGATTTCTTTCCGATCTGGTCCGCGACTGGGCAAAGAAATTCCAGATCAAGGATTTGGAAGCGAGCGTCGATGTGGCGGAAGACTGTTCAACTATTCAGGCGGATGAAGAACGGTTACGCGAAATCTTCGATAATCTGCTCGATAATGCGTTGAAGTATTCTGACAAAGGCGGCCCGATCCACCTTGGGGCCGACCGGCGCAATAACGAGATCGCCTTGAGCGTGAGCGACCAAGGTGCCGGAATTAGTCAGGAAGATCTGCCACGTATTTTCGAAAGATTTTATCGGGCAGACAAGGCTCGGAGCCGTGAATTCGGCGGGACCGGACTGGGTTTGTCCATCGTGAAACACATCGCGCATTTGCATGGCGGGCGGGTCGAAGCCCAGAGCGAACTCGGAAAAGGAACTACAATTTCGGTTATCCTCCCGGCTGTCACACAAACGTAACAGTAAACGCTTTGACCGATTCGCGTGCGGTGCGCCAGTTTCTTCGCATGACGAAATTTTCTCGACTTGGCGGCAAACTTCTCGGGCTCACATTTGCGTTTGGGCTGAGCGCGACCGCTTCGGCGCAGATGTTGATCAACGGCGCGGGGGCGACCTTTCCCTATCCGATTTATTCAAAGTGGTTCGACGCTTACACGAAAGTCGACCCATCGGTTCGATTTAATTATCAATCGATCGGTTCCGGCGGCGGCCAAAAACAAATCCTCGCCCAGACGGTCGATTTCGGCGCATCCGACGGTCCCATGAGTGATGACAACCTGTCGAAAGCGCCTGGCAAACTCCTTCACATTCCGACTGTGGCTGGCGCAGTCGTAGTGACTTACAATCTTGTGGGAAATCCGGCCATCAAGCTCGATGGCCCCGCCATCGCCGGGATTTATCTAGGCGAGATTAAGAAATGGAACGATCCCAAACTGGCAGCGCTGAATCCGGGGACGACCCTCCCCGACCAGGAGATCGTCGTCGTTCACCGTTCTGATGGCAGCGGGACGACTTTCATTTTTACAGATTATTTGAGCAAGGTCAGCGCTGACTGGAAATCGAAAATCGGCAACAACACTTCGGTAAACTGGCCGGCTGGCATCGGTGGCAAAGGGAATGAAGGCGTGTCCGGCCAGGTGAAGCAAACCCCGGGAGCGGTCGGTTACGTCGAACTAATTTACGCCATCCAAAACAAAATGCCCTACGCGGATTTGAAAAACGCCGCCGGGCAATTTGTGAAAGCAACTCTTGAGTCGGTCACAGCTGCTATGGCAACCGCGCAGATCCCGGATGATTTCCGATTTTCGATGACGAATGCACCGGGTAAGGATTCATACCCAATTGCCGGAGCCACCTGGCTGCTCGTTTACGAACAGCAAAAGGACGCCGTGAAAGGCAAAAAGCTCGCGGAATTCTTGAAATGGGCGGTGACCAAAGGTGAAGACATGGCGAAGGATCTCGATTACGCACCGCTTCCCGAACAATTGCGTGACCGCGTTCTAAAACGAGTCGACGAGATCAAGATGTAATGTCGGGCAACCAATAACGCTGAGTAACTAGATTATGCCTGTTGCTGCGTCGATCCTGGCGGAAGAGCGATCGGTGACTTCACGAATGTCGCCGTCATCACGTTTTGGCGACAAGGCATTCGAGTGGCTTACACTGGCAATGGCGCTTTTCGTCATTCTTCTGATTTTCTTGATCGGCTGGCAACTGGCCCGCGGGTCGTCTCTCGCCATCCAAAAATTCGGATTTCGATTTTTGACCACGACGACATGGGATCCGGTCGCGGAGCAATTTGGAGCGTTGCCGTTTGTCTACGGCACCCTCGTTTCATCATTGATCGCGTTGATAATTGCTGTGCCTTTGAGCATTGGGAGTGCTGTTTATTTGACTGAACTCGCACCGCGATGGATTCGGCAACCACTTGTTTCACTGATCGAAATGCTGGCTGCAATTCCGAGCGTCATCCTCGGACTGTGGGGAATCTTCGTGATGATCCCGTGGCTGCGTGATTATCCCTTTCCACTGCTGAAAAAGTTTTTTGGTTGGACACCATTTTTTACGGGGCCGATCTACGGAACGAGCATGCTCGCCGGAGGCATCATCGTCGCGATCATGATTTTGCCGATCATCACGTCAGTTTCGCGTGAGATTTTGCGGAGCGTGCCGAATCTGCAACGCGAGGCTGCTTACGCCCTCGGCGCGACGCGTTGGGAAGTGACCCGAATTGCCGTGCTCAGTTACGCGCGCAAAGGGTTGTTTGGAGCAGTCATCCTCGGCCTTGGCCGGGCTCTGGGCGAAACGATGGCAGTCACGATGGTGATCGGGAACACGCCACAGATTGCAGCGTCGTTATTTAAGCCTGGTTATACGCTCGCCAGTGTCATCGCCAACGAATTCACCGAAGCGACCACGGATATTTATTTGCAAGCCTTATTCGAAATAGGATTGGTCCTGTTTGGCGTGACCATTGCGGTCAATCTACTCGCACAGCTTCTTCTACGGACCCTGACGACGACTTCGACGACGCGGGCAGTCCAGTAAAAATGCACGCCACACCCAAGAACAAACATCATTGGCGCAAATTCAAAAGCGTGCTGGTTTCTTTCGGCGCCTTTGCCGCCGCCGTTTTAGTGATTACGCCACTCGGTTTGGTTTTTTTTCACTTGCTGGTCAATGGCGCGAGCTCCGTAAACTGGGATTTCTTTACTCAGTTGCCGAAACCCGTTGGCTCGCCTGGCGGCGGAATGGCCAACGCAATTGTTGGATCTCTTGAGCTGCTCGCGCTCGGATCCGCAATTGGCATTCCGGTCGGTGTGCTTGGCGGAATTTATCTGGCAGAGTACGGGTCAGCGCGCGGTAACTCAATGTTGCGGTTCATTGCTGACGTGCTGAACGGCGTTCCGTCGATTACCTGGGGAGTCGTTGTCTACGGATTGGTTGTTCTGCGATTCAAGGGCTTTTCTGCTTATGCCGGCGGACTCGCGCTTGGATTAATTATGATTCCACTCATTCTGCGCACGACCGAGGAAGTAATTCTCCTGGTGCCAAACGGTTACCGCGAAGCGTCGCTCGCGCTCGGTATCGCTCGTTGGAAAACTATCGTCCACGTCGTGATGAAAACGGCCTCCCGGGGAATCGTTACCGGCATTCTACTCGCGTTGGCACGGATCGGGGGTGAAACAGCCCCGCTTCTATTCACAGCGTTCGGCAACCGTTTCTGGAACCACGATCTCGCGCAACCTATCGCTGCTCTTCCATTGCAAATCTTTACCTACGCGATCTCGCCCTACGACGATTGGCACCGTCAAGCCTGGTCGGGCGCGCTCGTGCTCGTCATCGGAATTTTCTGCGTTAACGTCCTGGTGAGGATTCTGACCCAGGAACGCGGTCGACCTACGTCCTAGGAATCCCACAATGGTTAATCTGATTATGCCTGCTTCGGATCCTATCATCCTCGAAACCCATGACCGAACATCGGAAGCGGTCCTGGATTCGGAAGAACTCCGCGTGACCTTCGAAGTCGAGAATCTCTCCATCTGGTACGGGGAGAAGCGTGCGATCGATAGCGTGACGCTAGACATTCCATCGAATGCGGTCACTTCTATCATTGGACCAAGCGGTTGCGGAAAATCGACGTTTCTCCGCTCGCTCAACCGGATGCACGAACTTGTCCCCGGCACTCGTGTCGAAGGAACAGTGCGCCTGCTCGGAGAAAATCTCTACGCACCCGATGTCGATCCAGCGATCGTGCGACGGCGTGTCGGGATGGTCTTCCAGAAATCAAACCCGTTTCCAACGATGTCCATCGGCGAGAACGTGGTCATCGGTTTGCGCCTGAACGGCGTGCGAGATCAAAAGTTTCTGAACGAACGTTTGGAGAAATCTTTGCGGATGGCGGCGTTGTGGGACGAGGTCAAAGATGATTTGTATAAACCGGGGACGAGCCTGTCCGGCGGGCAACAGCAGCGACTTTGCATCGCACGGGCCCTTGCCGTGGAACCGGAAGTTATTTTGATGGATGAGCCATGCTCGGCGCTGGATCCGATTGCGACCGCCAAGATCGAAGAGCTCATTCACGAATTAAAAGGAAATTACACGATCGTGATTGTGACCCACAACATGCAACAAGCCGGACGGGTTTCCGATTACACAGCTTTCTTTTATCTTGGACGGCTGGTCGAGTTTGGACCGACCACGAAGATCTTCTCTAATCCAAGCGATCGGCAAACGGAGGATTATATCACCGGGCGATTTGGCTGATAGAATAGCGACGACGAGGTTGGAATGGTTACACCAAAACATATCCTTGGAAATTTCGACGAAGCGCTGACTTCGTTGCGCAATAATGTCTTAATGATGGCCGGCCTGGCCGAACGCACCCTCGATCGGGCCGTTCGTGGCCTGCTTCAGCGCGACGATAATCTGTGCACCACGGCAATCGCGGATGATGAGGAGATCGATCAGCTCGAGAAACAGATCGATAAGGACGGCGTGGATGTCTTGCTGCGCTTTCAACCTGTCGCGTCCGATCTCCGTCGCGTTGTCGCCGCGATGAAACTTTCGCCCAACATCGAGCGGATCGCCGATCAGGCGACGAACATTGCCCGTCGGGCGCGAAAACTAAACAAGCACGCGCCGTTGCCAGAAGTTGAACTGATTGGCCCAATTCAAGCCCACGCCATGGCGATGTTCAAAGACAGCATCGATGCATTCACGCGGGAAGACGCCGAGCTTGGTCGGGCAGTTGTGGCGCGAGATAATGACCTCGATCTAATGAACAAAAAGGCGAGCCGGCGATTGACCGATCGAATGGCCGAGGACCCGAAGCAGTTACGAGGGTATCTCAATCTGATCTTTGTCTCGCGTTGCCTGGAGCGAGTAGGGGACCATGCCACGAATATTGCCGAGGACGCGGTCTATGCGGCTGCAGCCGAGGACATTCGGCACCAAACGGTAGCCGCGATCAGCTAAACTCTATCGCGCTTGTCATGCCCGGTTGATGGCCGATCTTTGAAAGATGCCGCAGGCGCAATCCAGGGTCGAAACGGAACAAGGCGCGGCTATTATTCCGATCAACGATGGACAGATTGCGCATGAGCGGTTTGGAGATCCCAAAAATTTCATTAATCGCGAGCTGAGCTGGCTCGAATTCAACCGTCGCGTCCTTGAAGAAGCGCAGGATGCAACTCAGCCACTGATCGAGCGGATCAAGTTTCTTGCCATTTTCAGTTCGAATCTGGACGAATTTTTCGAGATTCGGGTCGCCGGTATCAAACAACAGATCGAAAGCGAAACGAGCGACGTCGGACCCGATGGATTAAGCCCCACCGAAACGTTTAATCAGATCCAGCGGCTGGCCCACGAGTTGGTCGCGACCGAATACGAGCTTTTTAATCGGGAGTTGTTGCCCGAGCTCGAGAAAAATCGGATCAGAATTCGCAAAGTATCTGACCTCGGCACTCGTCGCGCAGCCTGGTCGCGCAAATATTTTCAGGAAGAAGTTTTTCCGATGCTGACGCCGTTGGCGGTGGATGCGAGCCATCCATTCCCGGATTTGCTAAACAAGAGTCATAACCTTTTGGTGCGCGCGAAAACGAAACGACGCGGCGGCGAGCCGCTCTTCGCCATTGTGCAGGTTCCGCGGGTGATTCCGCGGCTGATTTTGGCGCCCCGCGGCCAGGGGGAGGACGAACCGTGGGATTACATTTACCTCGCCTCGCTCATTAAACAGCACATTGCGGAATTGTTTCCGGGATTGATCCTCGATGCGGTTCACGCCTTTCGGGTCACCCGCAATAGCGATCTTTATATAGATGACGAGGAAGCCGAGAACCTGTTGCGAACCATCGAGCAGGAGTTGCGGCGTTCGAGCAAAGGCGACGCGGTTAGATTGGAAGTGGAAGCTGACTGTCCGAAGGACATTACCGAGTTGCTCCTCGAATTTTACGATCTAACCGAGGCCGATGTTTACAAGTTAGATGGGCCGCTCTCGATGACCCATCTCTCGCCAATTTTGACTAACGATGCTTTTGCCAAGCTTAAAGACAAATCGTTCCAACCGGGGCACGATCCGGCATTACCGCCTCATGCGGACATGTTCGAGGTGATGCGACGTCAGGACATCTTGTTGCACCATCCCTACGATAGTTTCGACCCCATAGTCGACCTTGTTGAAGAAGCCGCGCGCGATCCGCAAGTGCTCGCGATCAAGATTACACTTTATCGGACGAGCGGTGACTCACCGATTGTCGAAGCGTTAATCGATGCTGCGACCGCCGGCAAACAAGTCACGGCCATCGTGGAGCTGCGGGCTCGTTTTGATGAAGCAGCTAACATTCAATGGGCCCGACGGCTCGAGGAAGCAGGCGCTCACGTTATTTACGGCGTGGTCGGATTGAAAACGCATTGCAAAGCGCTCCTCGTGGTAAGACGCGATTCCGATCAGATCCGGCGCTACGTTCATCTCGGGACCGGAAATTATCATCAACGAACGGCGCGCATCTATACCGATTTCGGTTTATTGACAAGCAATCCGCAAGTGACCGAAGAAGTCGCGATTGTTTTCAACACCTTGACCGGTCTTGCTGGTTATCCTGGTTTGAAAAAGCTGATGGTCGCGCCGTTCGACATGAAGCAGCGCTTGATCGCAAAGATTGAGCGAGAGCGCGACAACTCGCGAGCCGGAAAACCAGCCCGCATTGTGGCCAAGCTCAATTCGCTGGTCGATCAGGAGATTATCGAAAAGCTTTACGAAGCCTCGAATGCCGAAGTCACGATTGACCTAATTGTTCGGGGAATCTGTTGTTTACGTCCCAAAGTCCCCGGATTGAGCGATTATATCCGCGTCGTTAGTATCGTCGGCCGTTTTCTGGAGCATAGTCGGATTTATTGTTTTGAAAATGGAGGCCAGCCTGAATTGTATCTGTCGAGCGCCGACTGGATGCCGCGAAATTTTCTGCGTCGCGTCGAAGTAGCATTTCCAATCGAGACCCCGCAGCTGCGCGATAACATTATCAATGAAGTGCTTCCCCGCTTCCTGGACGACCGGGTTAAGGCGCGCGAATTGCAACCCGACGGCAGTTATCGGCGTTTGAGACCGGAAGGCCCGGAGCCTCGGGCGCAGGCGCAATGGCATTTCCGTGAGGTCTCGCGCGAGCGCGCTAAACAGCAGGGGCGCAAGAAACCGCCGCCCGCTGACAAATTGATTCCGATCACGGTCGCGCCGGAGCCTCCGAAAAGATCGTGAAGAATAAGCTGCTCGTCATCGATGTCGGGGGAACGCACGTGAAGTTGATGGTCTCGCGCAAGAAGCGGCGGAAATTCAAATCGGGACCGAAAATGACGCCCCGCGAAATGGTCGCGCAAATAAAGATCGACCTGAAGGGCTGGAAATACGACGCAGTGGCGGTCGGGTTTCCGGCGCCGGTGCGCAACGGCCGGATTGTGAGCGATCCAAAACATCTCGGCAAAGGCTGGGTCGGATTTAATTTCGAAAAAGCGTTAGGCAAGTCGGTCCGGATTTTGAATGACGCAGCGCTTCAGGCACTTGGCAGCTACCGTGGTGGGCGAATGCTTTTTCTCGGACTTGGCACCGGGCTGGGTTCGACTCTGGTTTTGCCCGACATGATCCTGCCACTCGAGCTTGGCGATTTGCCCTACCGTGGTCATCGGATCATTGAAGACTTTTTAGGTAAGACCGGAATCGATGAGCTCGGCGACAAAGAATGGGAGCGCGAGGTTCACTTCGCTGTTGATCAACTCAAGAAGTCGGTCATTGCCGACTATATTGTTTTGGGCGGTGGCAACGCGAAAAAGTTAAAAAAACTTCCGAAGGGCACCGAGCTTGGACACAACCGAAACGTGTTTCGCGGCGGCATGCGTTTGTGGCAAAACGATCCGCGCACCGGCCGGCCGAAGTGGAAAATTTTTTAGGGACAACGAACGGGGATCGAAAAATGGAACTCTATTTTCTCAGACACGGCGAAGCTGATTGGCCAAACTGGAAAAAACCGGACGATGAGCGTCCGCTGACCAAGCATGGTAAAAAAGAAATGTGCGAGGTCGCCGCTTTTTTGAAAGGCGTCAAAGCGCGGCCGGATCTGATTGTGACCAGTCCGTTGCCGCGCGCATCTCAAACTGCGGAGATCGCAGCCGAACGGCTGAAGGTGAAGTTGCGCGAGGACAAACTGCTCGCGCCGGGATTCGATCGCGCGGATTTGGAGAGATTGTTAAGGAAATATCCCGAGGAAAGCCTGATGATTGTCGGACACGAGCCGGATTTTACCGAAGTGATCTCGGAATTAACCGGTGCGTCACTGAAACTTTCGAAGGCTGGAACAGCATTGGTCGAATTACATCATTCCTGGCGTAACGGCCGATTGCTTTGGCTCTTTCCGCCCAAAATCGCAACGGCCTGAGTAACTAGGTAACGAGTTGTTTCGGGATCGACGGTGACGTGTCGTTTTCCCAATCTTCTAGCCACCTGGCGATCCGATCGCCGAAATCCCGCGGTCGTTCAGCAAAAAAGTGCTCGGCCAGCTCAGCCGCGCCTCTTTGCAGATCTCCCTGGTTCACCTCGATCACTGCGAGAAGTCTATGACTCTCGCGTTGCCATTCGGCGTTCTGTTCTTCGCGGCGAAGGCGGTCATCAAGAAAGCTCAGGTCGTGGGCACGGCCGAGTAAGCTTCCCATCGCGTCGAGATCGTCACTTAAATTCTTGAGAACAACCGGGTTCACCGGGCCCAAGATACGCAGGTCGTACCAAAGTCTCTTCGCGCGAGTCCGGAAGCGATGAAAATTCCCGGTCGTCGGCGTGGTTTGAGCGCAGGCGAGCGCTTTCCTTGCGCTTTTGTAGCTCCGTTGCACCGCACGTCGAAGCTCTTTGCAATCGAAATGGTCTAACGGCCAGCAATTTACGTTGGTATGGGCTCGCTCCAGAATCGGGACTGCCTGGATTTGCCATTCCGCAAACGCGGCCATGAAGTTTTCCAACTCCATCATTAGCATCGCCTCCAATCTTGGATAAGCGCCGCGACGGCCGTGGCGCTGCGTAATGCCCTGAAGCTCGCGGACGGTTTGCAAGCGCACTTCGGCGTCACGGATGTCGGAAGTCAGCCGTCCAACGTTACGCAGGCAATGATCCTGTTCTCGAAAAAGTCCGGCGCCGATTTCCTTGCGCACCAATCGGAGCGCGGCACGGGCTTTCTTCAAATGTTTGCGAGTTTCGTGGACTGGCGTGCCGCTGGTCTGCTTTTCGCCGATCGCAATGTCGATCGCGGCTTCGATCTGTTTGCGGCAAATCCGGCGAAACCCATCTCCAAGCCTTTCGTTTTTTCGCAATTGATAACTCATCGTCGATCTCTATTCCCGGGCCAACCTCACGTTGCTGTAGCGTTTCTCACCGGTCACTTCGCGACCAAACCACCGCGGGGGTTTAAACTTTCGACGGCTGGTGTGATTCGGAAATTCAACTTCCGCCACGATTAAACCGTGATTTCGACCGTGATAGATGTCGACCTCGATCTTGAGTTTCTTCCACGGGATCTCGTAGCGGGTCTTGCTCAACCGCCGGCCCTTGGTTGCGGGCCATAGAGTGTCGAACTGTTTACCGCTCAACCTGACTTCGCGTTCTTCCCGGCTTGACCCGCGTTCGCGACTGACTTTGAAGGTCAGCGACGCCACTTTGCCTTTCTTTCGCAAACGAACGTGTCGCCCGCGCGCTTCGTTCGCCAGATAACCCTGACGCAGCGGATGATGTCGCGAGTGCAGAATTTGGACCGGCAGGCGCTTGATCAGAAACTTGCGCTCAATCTCGCGTCCTTTTTTGTGTTTCATCGCGAATGCTGCCAGGCTCGTATCGAGTGAAACGGATTTTGTCCGGTGTTGCAATAACGCTGCTGTTATTCTTCGACGGCTGCGGATTCTTCCGCACTCCCGAAGAAGTACGGCAGCAGTCCGGCCAAACTATTTATGGTGTTCCCGGCGGGAGCGTCGCTGAGATGCCGTCCCCAACACCTCTTCCACAAACGGTGGCCGGCGAATCTAAAAAGAGATAGTCGTTAAACGCGCGGGAGAAATTCTTCCCGGACAATCTTGCCGTTCTTCACCGTGTAAACGCCAACCTCGGAAATTTTTCGCCGTTCCTGGGTTTTCTTTTCGGTTACTTCCGCATCGTACTGCACCACGAATCGATCGCGACCAACAAATGGAGCGCAGGCATCGAAGCTGTGGACCTGCATGGCGCCAACCCACCAGTCGATCTTGCCGCGGACGCCTTCTTTGCCCTGCGTTTCGGGTGCAGTCGCCTCAACGCTCACCACGTTGTCATCGTAGAGCGTGTCGAGAGCTTCGTACCATTCCTGCTTGCGAACCAATTCAACCACTTTTTCTGCAATCTCTTGTGTATTCATGTTTTTCTTGCTTGGATTGATGACTACTTGCTGAAGAATTTCTCCAGCCGGTCGAGCACGCTGCTCCACCCTTCGTTGTGACGATCCCGAGATGCTTCACTCGGCAATTTCTCGTGCGTCAATTTCACTTCGGTCCCACCGTCCCGGTCCG
>DATINV010000068.1:0-20954 GCA_035473775.1 Chthoniobacterales bacterium | reverse complement strand
AGCTCGGCAAAGGTCCAGCCTTTCCCGCCGCAACCGGTGGTGATCGCTTCGCTCCAGACCGCGGCCACTTTCTCGCGCAATGACTTCTGCTTGATCTTCAGCAAGCTTGGAAAAAGCTTCGCGATCTCTTTTACGCCGTAGATTTTTTGTTGAGTCGTTGTTGGCATAGTGATTGTCGATCTCGATTTTAAGAATTAACCACTAATGGACACGAATCGACACGAATAATGGAAGAGCTCATGCGAAACATGAACCGATGGTCCGACTTCGTGTTCATTCGTGTTCATTCGTGGTTAAAGAACTTGATGCCGGTCCGTCGTAGCCGTGTTTGACCGGATCGATTCGGCGCATTGGTTTTTCGCGGGTTCTCTCCTCGATCACGTGCGCGATTAATCCGGGCGTGCGCGCGATCATGAAAATTCCGTTGAACGCCGTCGGATTCATTCCGAGATCGGCCAAAATCGCGCCGATCGCGCCATCGACATTGATCGGCAGCGCTTTCTTCGCATCGGCGAATGATTTTTCAACCGCGCGCGCTGCTTTCATATGCACGCCATCCACGCCGGCTTCGCGCGCGAGCTCGAAGAGTCGCGCCATTCGCGGATCCTTTGTGTGAACGCGGTGACCGAATCCCGACATGCGCTCACCGGTTTCGCGCATCGCGGCAAGCGTGCGCGTCGCCGCTTCTTCAATGGAAATCTTTTCGCGCGTTGCGCGATCGGCGATCGATTTCAATTGGCGCGCGCAATCTTCGATCGCGCCGCCGTGATGCCGATTGATCGACATAATCCCGGCCGCGACGGCCGCGCTCAATGACGCGCCCGTCGAAGCGGTGGTTCGCGCCGCCAACGCGCTCGGCGGCGTCGCGCCGTGATCGATCGATGAGACGAGAATCGCATCCATCAAGCGGCCCTTCTCGGGCGACGGCAATTCGCCGGTTAATATTAAGTACACGGCTGAGCCAAACGACACGCGTCCCATCAACTCGGCGATATCGTATCCGCGCACCGCGACGCGATTCGGCTCGATCCGCGTGATCGCGCTGTTCCAAATTGCGTTCTTATCAGCTTCGCTCATCAGACTCTGTCCTTTCATTGTCTTCAAAATTTCGACGACTGCATCCGGTAATTCTCCGAACGCGTCGACGACCGTCGCGCCGGCTTCGCGCAACGCTTCCACTTTGCCAGCGTGCGTGCCGCGTCCGCCTTCGATAATCGCTCCGGCGTGACTGAATCGCGTTCCTTCGCGCGCCGCCTTACCTCCGATGTAGGCGATGACCGGTTTCGTCACTTTTTTGTCGCGAATCAATTGCGCGAGCTCTTCTTCTTGCGACGAACCGATTTCGCCAAAGATGACGATCGCTTCAGTATGCGGATCGGATTCGAACATCAGCGCCGCGTCGGGAATGCGAATTCCGAGGACGGCGTCGCCGCCAATGTGCGCGATTGTGGAAATGCGGACGCCGGCTTGCCCTAAATAGTAACCGGTGCTCGAAGCCATGCCGCCCGAACGGCTGATTACGCCGACACCTTTTGGAATTCCGGGCTTGAACCATTGCCGCGCGCTTTCCGCGCGACCGCCGATCATTCCAACGACCGCTTTGCCCGGGCTCAAAACGCCGAGCGTGTTTGGTCCGACGAACATTGAGCCGTTCGCTTTCGCGGCAGCCGCGATTTCCATCGCGTCCCAAACCGGAACGCGATCCGGAACGAGCACCGTTAGTTTAATTCCGGCTTCGATCGCCGAGATCGCGGCTTCTTTCACGCCGGCGGCGGGAACGAACAGAACGGAGATGTCGATCTTGCCTAGCGCATTGACCGCGTCGTGCGGCGTGTTGAAGACCGGAACGCCAAGAACATTTTCTCCGCCTTTACCCGGCGTCACTCCGGCGACGACGTTCGTTCCGTATTCGCGCATCAATCGCGTGCGGGCACGCCCTTCGCGTCCGGTAATTCCCTGGACGAGCACGCACTTTGTCTCGTCGATCAAGATCGCCATTAGCGCGCGCCTCCGATCAATTCGTTGAGTCCAGGAATATCGAGCTCTAAGTAGAAGCCGTCGATTCCCGCTAGCCGGCATTCGACATCGCACGCGACCAGCTCGGAATCTTTTGTTGCAAACCCTTCGGTCGGTAGTGCGATTGCGGGCGCGTCCGCGCGGTCGATGATCAAGGCGCCAGAATGATTTTCGATCGCGGTCCGAATCAACGGCCACATGGCGCCGTCGATCCAAACCCGGCCGCCTTTCACCTCAAACTTCGTAGCTGAATTACTTTTGATGAACTTTGGTGTTCGCGGCGCGCGCGGCTTCCATTTTTTGCCCTTCGCTTCGGCCACGAGCTCGGCGAATCGATTCGCGATCGTCGCCGGCGCGTCGGTTTTGCGATAACCCTCGATTCGCGCACCGATAAGTTTCGACATGCGTTGCAAAATCTCGACCGCGCGGTCTTCAGTGTTCCCGCCGAGGCGAATCACCGCGGGAATGTCGAGATCGAGTTCCCAAAACGCTTTGGCCAATCCGTAGGCCGACCAATATTGCTCCTGACTCGCAACGCCGGAGCCCGACCCGAAATAGCCGACGAGATCAGGTTGCGCCAAAATAATTCGCGAAGCGCGATAGACTTTCGACGCGGATGGATTGCCGCTCGTGTCGGTGAAATTGGCGATGGTGAACCCCGCGTTCACGATCGCGTCCATCGACATCATCGAGCCGCCGCCGCCGGCGCCGTGAAAACCAGCCAGCCCTTTTGATTCTTTCGGCGCCGAAGTGGCCAACTGCGCGAAATAAAACGTGCCACGATGATCGTTTTGCTCGACTGCGTAGGCGACTCGCTCGAGCGCGGTTGGCGGATGATCGAACTCGCGCGCGATCGCGATCTTCAATTCGGGATGCCGGACAACCGCATAGTCGTCAATCGTGATTCGACAGTCGGCGGCGACGAATTCGCCGCCTTTGGTCAGAACGAGCGGATTAATTTCGAGCGAACGTGCTTCAACGCTACGCGCAGCGGAAAAAAGTCTTCGAATCGATTCCGCGAGTTGGTTGGCTTTGTCTTTCGAAAGATTGCTCGATGCGATCGCTTCCTTCAGTGCCGATTCGTCCGGTCCGGTTTTCACATCGCACGGAATTCTTCTGGTCGAAGCGGCACGCTCTTCGATTCCGGTTCCACCGCCGACCGCAAAGATGATCACTGGAGCGCGCGTTGCGTCATCGATCGCGAGCGACAGAAAAAATTCACGATCGATGTCGATCTTTTCTTCAACCAGAACGGCCTCGACCGGGAATTGGCCTACTTTCATTCCGAGCATGCGATCGGCGTGGCCGCGGACATCGGCCGGTTTTTTTGCGAAAGCGACGCCACCGATTCCGGCGCGTCCGGTCGTCCAGGCTTGAATTTTCGTAACGACTTGCCCGCCAAGTTCCTTGGCCGCGGCCACCGCGTCGTCCGGGTTGGTAGCAGCGCGTCCGCGCGGGATTTTGAATCCGCTCGCGGCCAGGATCGCTTTGCCTTGATATTCGTGGAGTCGGGCCATTGGCTGGCTGCTATTTCGAATGAAAACGGGCAACGTTCAACATCCTGCGTCCGCTCCTATTTCTGTCCGGCGACGTCCCCGCTTGATGTAAGACAAGGAATTGCCCACTATTCGTTCCAACTGAGCGCGGATACGGAACAACGCAAACTCGCAGCGATCATGTTCACTGACATGGTCGGCTACAGTGCGCTCTCACAACGCAACGACAAGCTGGCCCAGGAATTGTTGGAGGAACATCGCCAGTTGTTGCGTGAGATCTTTCCACGCTTCAAAGGCACCGAGATCAAAACCATTGGCGACGCGTTCATGGTCGAATTTAACAGCGCTTTGGAGGCGGCTCAGTGCGCGATTGAAATTCAGCGCACGCTGGCGAAACGCAATGCCGATATCCCGCCTGATCGCCGCATTGAAGTTCGAATCGGCATTCATATTGGCGACGTAGTCCATCGCGCAGGTGATGTTTATGGTGACGGAGTAAACATCGCCTCACGCATCGAACAGTTGGCTAATGCCGGCGGCATTTGCGTATCGATGGACGTGGAGCGCCACACTCGCAATGCGTTGGACGCCCGCTTTGAGAAGCTTGCGCCGACGGAGTTGAAGAACATTTCCGTGCCGATGGATTTGTTCCGAATCGTGCTGCCGTGGGAACGGCAGACACCAGAGATCAGAGGTCCCGCCACGGTGGGTAAACTCCAATCAGAAGTCAGCAAGAGCGGCGTTAGTTCGGCTCGTTCAACTTGGATTTGGGCTGCAGTTGTTGTCATCGCGCTCGCGATTGGTGGATTCCTGCTGATTCGTTCACGTTCGCACCTGGAGGGCGGAGCTCCCGCGACGCCGCCGCAAGGTCTCGCAGGAGCTCGACCCTCCGTTCCAGAAAAAAGCATCGCGGTGATGCCGTTTGAAAACTTAAGCGAAGACAAAGCCAACGCGTACTTTGCCGACGGAATCCAGGACGAGATTCTCACGCGCTTGTCGAAGATCGCCGACCTAAAGGTCATCTCGCGCACATCGACGCAGCACTACAAGAGCGCGCCTGAAAACTTGCCTGAGATCGCAAAGCAGCTGGGCGTGGCCCACATCCTGGAAGGAAGCGTGCAGAAGAGCGCCGATGCCGTGCGCGTAAACGTGCAGTTGATCAAAGCGGCCAACGATTCCCATCTTTGGGCCGATACCTTTGACCGCAAGTTGACCGACATCTTTTCGGTTGAGAGTGAAGTAGCCAAAGCGATCGCGGACCAATTGCGGGCGAAACTTACCGGTCAGGAAGAGCAAGTCATCGCTGCTAAACCGACAGACAACCCTGAAGCTTACGATGCCTACCTGCGCGGGCTGGCTTATTCGCTGAAGAGTGCCAGCACCCCCGCCAATACCCTTGGCGCGCAGAAATATCTCAGAGAGGGGGTGCGGTTGGACCCGAAGTTCGCCCTTGCATGGGCCGTGCTTTCGTACACGGACGCTCGCGGTTACCGCACAGCGAATCTCCAACCCACCGTCGCGCTGCGTGAAGAGGCGCGGCAGGCAGCGGAGACTGCGCTTACGCTTCAGCCCAAACTCGGCGAGGCCGTCCACGCCAAGGGCTATTATCATTACGCCTGTCTAAAGGATTACGACACGGCGGTGCGTTATTTTGAGGAGGCACGTCAGCTCCTGCCCAATAGCAGCCGTATTCCTGAATCGCTGGCTTATGTAGAGCGGCGGCGCGGCCAGTGGGACCGGAGCGAATCATATTTCAACGAAGCTGAGCGGCTCGACCCGCGGAGCGTTCGCCTGCTCAGCCAGCACGCGCTTTTGTACTTAGACACTCGCCGTTTCCCCGAAGCGCTGCGAAAGCTTGATCAGATTCTAAATATCACACCGGACGATCCCGATACTCTCGTCTTCAAGGCGAATATTGCACAGGCCGAAGGCGATCTGCAGCGGGCCTCGGCGCTGCTCGGTCCGCTCCATCCTAACGCCGACAACGTCGCGGCCGTGGAAACACAAGTTTACCAAGCGATCTTGGAGCGCCAGCCTTCACCAATCATCCCTCGCCTAAAGGAGATATTAGCCAAGCCCGATCCAACATTGGGTTACATCAATGGTGAACTGCGCTTTTGGTTAGGCTGGGCCCAAGAACTCGCCGGTGATCAGGCTGGCGCCCAGGAGAGTTGGCGACAGGCACGCAGCGAACTGGAGCCTTTTCTCAAAGAACAACCGGATAATTATGCACTGATTGGAGACCTCGCGCTCACCAATATGGGTCTCGGTGACAAAGGCTCCGCGTTCAAGCTGATCGACCGAGAGATGGCCGCGGTACCGATTGAGAAAGACGCGTTGGATGGTCCCGCTCCGACCGAGATTCTCGCTCGGGTAGCGGCGCAGACTGGAGAACCCGACCGCGCCATCGCCGCATTACAGAAACTACTCGTGACACCGTACGAAAGCCCACTGGTTGGGGGCACCGTGCCCCTCACCCCCGCAATCCTCCGGCTCGATCCAATGTTCGATCCGCTCCGCGGCGATCCGCGCTTCGAAAAAATCGTTGCCGACTTAGCGCCGAAATGATCAGGTAGGGGCGGTTCACCGAACCGCCCGCGGGCGATTGAGGTCAATCGCCCCAACCAACCGGCAAGCGTTGTTTTCACTCCGTGTTGTCGTTAAGCTGCGCGTTTCACGGCAGCCATCACATGACTTCGCTCGATTATTACAACATCGAAGAACTGCTGACGGATGATGAGCGCGCGGCGCGGGACCGGACGCGGCGTTTTGTGCAGGAAGAAGTGCTGCCGCTAGTCGTGGAATCTCATCGCGCGGCGAAATTTCCGGATCAATTGCGACCGCGCATGGGCGCGTTGCGTCTTTTTGCGCCGCACTTAAAGGAACATGGCGGTGCGGGACTGAGTTACACTGCCTACGGATTGATTATGCAAGAGCTGGAGCGCGCGGACTCCGGCTTGCGCTCGGAAGCGTCCGTGCAAGGCGCGCTGGCGATCTACGCGATTCATTCGTTCGGTTCGCCAGAACAACGCGAGCGCTGGTTGCCGGGATTGATCGCAGGCGAACGCGTCGGTTGCTTTGCACTCACAGAGCACGGACACGGCTCCGATCCCGGTGGAATGGAAACGCGGGCGAAACGCGATGGCGATCATTATGTCTTGAACGGCAGCAAGTGCTGGATTGGTAACGTGTCGATCGCCGACGTCAAAGTCGTTTGGGCGAAAGACGACCACGGGAAGGTCGGCGGATTCATCGTCGAGAAAGACGCACCCGGATTTCGCGGACAGGACATTGAAGGAAAATTCAGTCTGCGAATGTCGCGCACCGGCGAATGCTGGTTCGAGAATTGCCGGATTCCGGCGGAGAATCGTCTGCCCAAAGCCTCCGGGTTGCGCGCGCCGCTCTCGTGTCTTTCGCAAGCGCGGGTCGGCGTCGCCTGGGGCGTGATCGGAGCGGCGATTGATTGTTACGAAACCGCGCTGACCTATGGGAAAGAACGTGAGCAATTCGGCCGGCCGATTGCCGGGTTCCAGCTCGTCCAGGAAAAACTGGTTTGGATGGTTCAGGAAATTACCAAAGCGCAATTGCTCGCGTTGCGTCTCACCCGAATGATGGAAGCCGGCACCGCGCGCTCGCAGCAAATCTCATTGGCAAAGCGCAACAATGTCTGGATGGCGCTCCAATGTGCCCGCAAAGCGCGTGACATTTTGGGCGCCGTCGGAATTACGGATCGTTATTCGGTGATTCGTCACCTGATGAACCTGGAAAGCGTCTACACTTATGAAGGCACGCACGATGTTCATACGCTGGTCGTCGGTCAGGATGTCACCGGGTTGAACGCGTTCGGCGGCTAAAAGATTATCTGGGGAGCGCACGCCCTCGCGTGCTGGCGACGTTTTCTCCGGAAATTTCGGCGAGGGCGCCGAAATCCGCGCGCGAGGGCGCATGCACTCCCCAGAAACGCGCTCTCAGTCGCCGCGTCGGAAAAACACGAACAAAGACGCCTCGACAGAACGAGGTGGCTGCAGCGCCTTCGGGATGACAGCGCGTGAGGATTAGCTAAATTAATAATACTATGAGCGAGCCAGTTTATATTCTCGGCGGTGGGCGAACCGATTTTAAGCGCAACCTGAAAAAGGAGGGAAAAACCATCCGGCATTTGATCGTTGAAGCCGGCAAAAAAGCGCTCGAGGACGCCAGGATCGACGCGGGTGAAATTCAGGCCGGCGCGGTGGGAAATTTCAATTCCGGCCAGTTCACCAAGCAACTCCAGCTCGGCGCATTTATTCCAGAGATCGATGAGAAATTGCGCGGGATCCCGACGATGCACACGGAAGCGGCTTGCGCTTCCGGCGCGCTTTCGGTTTTGCTCGGAGCCCAATGGATCATGGGCGGACTCTACGACACCGTCCTCGTGGTCGGAGCGGAGCAGCAAAAGACTATGTCCTCGTTGGACGGCTCGGATGTGCTTGGTGCGGCCGCGGATTATCACAACGAGAAGCCGGAATATGGCGATTTCATGTTTCCGAAACTCTTTGGGAAAATCGCTCAAATCTACATCGATAAGTACGGCGCCAACGAAGCGGATCTTGCGACCGTGGCCTGGAAGAACTACGCGCACGCGAAATTAAATCCGCTCGCGCAAATGCGCGACGCCGATCTCACCCTTGATTGCGCATCGCAGGTCTCGGACAAAAACCCGAGCGTCGCGCCACCGCTAAAGGTTTCCGATTGTTCGCAAATCACTGACGGCTCGGCCGGCCTGGTTCTGGTTTCCGGAAAATATTTGGAGAAGATCGGGCGAGATAAGAACAAGACACCGCGTTTGCTGGGATTTGGCCATGCGACCGATTATCTCCCGCTCGACAAAAAAGACGCGCCGACATTTTCGATTGCGCGCAAAGCGGCGGAACGCGCGTTTGGAATGGCCAACATGAAGCCGCGCGATATCAATGGCGCGGATGTGCACGACTGTTTCTCGGTCACCGAGATCGTGGTTTACGAGATTCTCGGACTTGCCGAGCCGGGCAAGGGCGCCGAATTGGCGAAAAGTGGAGCGACCGCGCTTCCCCAAGTGCGGAACGAAAAGATGAAAGGAAAATTCGCTTTCGAAGTTCCAGTGAATCCCGGCGGTGGTCTAATCGGGGACGGTCATCCGGTGGGGGCCACCGGCGTTCGCCAGGTCGTTGAAGCTTACCAACATCTGACCGAACAAGCTGGACAACGACAAATTCCGAATGCGAAGCGTTATCTCACCTTCAACATGGGCGGAAGTCTGACGACTTCGGTCGCGATGTTGTGGGGCAGGGATTAAGCGGCGCTGTCGCGAAGCGCTTCGATGCGGGTGCGGACCGCTTCGCAACGTTTGCGTTCGCGGACTGCATCCGACTCAGACAAACACTGGGCGTCGTAAGGAGTATGGGCAGGCTTTAGACAGCCTTCGACAAAATCATTGGCCAGCGCCGTGCTCGCGATCTTTGTAGCGGTGTGAAGCTTTTCCGCTTCGTCGAGCAATTGATCGCGGATTGCGATGTAAGCGTGAATCTCGGCGACGGAATAAGCCGAGCCGAACGCGGGGGTCAGATTTGCCGGGCGCGATTCGCGCTTTCCCGGCGTCGTGGAAGTGAGTGCAAGAGGCATACATGAGAAAAAGCATTTCCCATGCTCACCCCTCGCGACGTAAGAACCTGCGTGCTAAAGCATTAGGTAGATCAAACCGATGCCGAAAACGAACGCAGTTGCTCCGCCGAGTAATTGCACCGTTCGTGGCCGCGCCAGCCACCATTCAAGTATTCGTCGATGCCGATCCAAACCCAGAATCGGTATTAGAATCGCGGCGATCAGAATGAGCAAACCGAGAAGGCGTAGGAGTATCGGTGCTTTCGAGTCGCCGGCGGCGGCGAGCAGTCCGAGGCCGAGCACGGCGCGAATCGCGGTCGCGATCCACATTCCAGTCTTGTCTAAGAGCAGGCGCGTCAAATCGTGGACTAAAGCGGGTTTAACAATCATGGTCACGCCCATGACGGCGATAGCTGCGCATAATATTAATGCCAACGCGACCATGTTTGGATGCGTTCTCTTTTGGCACGCTCGGTGCCAATTTGGAACATGAAAGTGAAAGTACCGTTTAAGCTTGGGATCGTCGGCCATTTCGGGTTGGCCGTGCGCAATCCGAAGAAAAGCGCGCTCTGGTTCCAACGCGCGCTTGGATTGAGAAAGCAATTTGAATTCGAGAACGGAATCGCGATCGGCAACGACAATGTCACTATCGCGCTATTTAAAGGGAAACCGGCACCCAAGACCCTGGATCACATGTCGTTTCATTTGCCTAACATGGCGACCTTACGAAAGGCGATGAAACATTTGAAGAAACACAAGGTCGACGTTGAAGATCCGGGTCACGAAATCGGCCCGGAATCTCCCGGATCCCGAAACACGGGCGTTTGGTTTCATGATCCGGACGGTTACCGCTGGGAACTCAGCGTGCAGGGCGGCCGCTGAGTCGATGCAATCTAAGGTGCGGGGCGATTTCTGACACTGCTGGAAATTGAACTTTGTTAGGGCGGAGTTAAAATAAACGCCGGATGCTTGATCTCCTTCTGGGTTGTCTGAAATGGGCAGCGGTTGGTTTCGTGGTTGCGTTTGTTTTGATGAAACTCTACGAGGGCAGCCACATTCATGATGATATTCCACGGCCTGAATTCAAAGTTCGGCAATCGCGCCGTGCCGCTTTGGTCTTGTCCTGCTTTGCCGCGGTTCTTTCGGCGGCGGTTTGGCTGTTAGTCCAAACTTTAGATTAGCAATTTCCGATCGCGCATTCAGGGCGTAGGTTGCGAGCCCATTATATGACTCCGAAGACAAAAGCTTATGCCGCTCCGTCGGCGAAATCCCCGCTCGGCCCGTTCTCGTTCACCCGTCGTGACGTTTTGCCGAACGATGTGAAGATCGACATCCTGTTTTGCGGCGTTTGCCATTCGGATATTCACACGGTTCGCGACGAATGGGGCGGGAACACGACTTATCCATGCGTGCCCGGACACGAGATCGTTGGTCGGGTAGTTGCGGTCGGCCGCGAAGTTAAAAATTTCAAAGAAGGCGACTTGGCCGCTGTCGGATGCATGGTCGACGCCGATCGCACCTGCTCCAATTGCAAAGCAGGGCTCGAACAGTTTTGTGAAAGCGGCGCAACGTTCACTTATAACAGCAAAGACTCACGTAGCGGTGGCGTGACGTACGGCGGCTATTCGCAGAGCATCGTGGTCGATCAGAACTTTGTTCTGCGCGTCTCCGATAAACTCGATCTTGCGGCGACCGCGCCGCTTTTATGCGCGGGGATCACGACCTATTCGCCGCTGCGAAAATGGAAAGTCGGCAAAGGTCAAAAGGTTGGCGTTGTCGGTCTGGGTGGGCTTGGACACATGGCGTTGAAATTCGCTAATGCCTTCGGCGCCGAAGTCGCGCTGTTCACTCATTCACCGGGGAAGACCGCCGACGCAAAGCGATTGGGCGCGCACGAGGTGATCGTCACCAAAGATCAGGAGGCGCTGGAAAATCAGGCGAACCGTTTCGATTTCATCATCGATACCGTCTCCGCCCCGCACGATCTCAATGCTTATCTCGCTGTCTTGAAACGCGACGGCGTTTTGTGCCTGGTCGGTGTTCCGCCCGAACCGATCCCGGTCGCCGCCTTTAATCTGATCGCGCCGCGCCGGCAATTGGCCGGATCGTTGATTGGCGGAATCGCCGAAACCCAGGAGATGCTCGATTTTTGCGCCGATCACGGCATCACCTGCGACATCGAGAAAATCAAAATCGATTACATCAACGAAGCTTACGAACGAATGCTGCGCAGCGATGTGAAATACCGGTTCGTGATCGACATCGCGTCGTTGAAATAATCGTAGGTCGTTTCTGCGAAACAGCGGGAGTGGCGTCTGACACAGACCCCCTGCAATTCATCCCATGTAATAACCGCCGTTTACGTTAAGCACGTGGCCGGTTATGTAGCTGGCCATGGGCGATGCGAGGAATAAGGCAGCGTCGACGATTTCGTGGGCATCGCCGAGACGGCCGAGCGGAATCTGTTTCTTAAAGTTCTCAGTCACCTCGTCGGGCATGCCTTTGCTCATGCCGACGTCGATGAAGCCGGGCGCGATCGCATTCACCGTAATATTTTGTCGCGCCAGCTCGCGCGCGGAAACTTTGGTTAGCGCGATAATGGCCGCTTTGCTCGAGGAGTAGTTCGCCTGGCCAAAAAGTCCCACCTGGCCACTCACCGACGAAAGGTTGATGATCCGGCCACCGCTTCGCAGGACCGTCATGGCTTTTTGAGTGACGTTGAATGTGCCGGTCAAATTCACTCGGATGATGCCTTCGAATTCCTCCAGCGTCATTTTCTTGATCGTGCGGTCTCGAATGATGCCGGAGTTGTTTACCAGAATGTCGAGCCCGCCGAGGCGATCCTGGATTTGTTTCATCATCGCCTCGACCTGATCCGGTTTGGTCACGTCGCAGTCGACGAGAAGGGGATCCTTCAGTTCTTTGGCCACGCTCGCGGCATCGGTTTTGTTCTGACCTTGCGGATCGGTGAAATAATTCACCACGCACCTCGCCCCCCGCGCGCCGAAGGCCCTGATCATTTCCGCCCCGATCCCGCGCGAGCTGCCGGTAACGAGGACAACTTTTCCTGTGAAGTCCATCGGATTATCCATTTTATCGATTTAGTGATTTAATGATTTAGCGATTTAACGATTGCAATGCTAAATCACTAAATCATTGAATCGTTAACTCGTTAAATTTTCTCATGTCCCAGCCAATCCGAGTTTTAACCGCTGTCCCGATTTGTGATGGGCATGACAGCGCGATCAACACGATCAACCTCGAGTTTATCCGGCATGGTATCGAGGTCGTTTATCTCGGCTATCACCGGCCGGTCGGCGACATCGTGCGTGCGGCGATCCAGGAAGACGTCCGCGCGATCGGGATTTCCAGCTACAACGGGGGACACATCGAGTTTTTTGCCGAGGTGGTCGATCTTTTGCGCAAGAAAGGCGCGGGCGACATCAAGGTCTTCGGCGGCGGCGGCGGCACAATTACCCAGGACGATGCCAAGATTATGCGGCGCAAGGGCGTGGACGAGATTTTCTTCGCCGGCACTTCTCTCGAAGAGATGGTGACGTTTGTCCATAAGCGCTACGGCAAACCGCGGGGCAAGAGAGCTAAGCCGAAGTCCGTAGAGCAGGGACTCGCCCACAAACTCACGGAGATCGAAGACGCAAAAGGGAAAATCCGAAATCCGAAATCCGAAATCCGAAATACGCGAAACGCACGCGTCATTGGTTTTACCGGACCGGGTGGCGCTGGAAAGACGACGTTGATCGATGAATTGGTGCTCCGATTTCTGAATCAGGATAAGAAGTCACGCGTGGCGATTCTGTCGCACGATCCTAGTGTAATTGGCGAGGGAGCGCTGTTGGGCGATCGGGCGACAATGATTAATTCTCAACACGATCGCGTTTTCATGCGGAGCATGGCGACGCGGGGGCAGGCTGGTGGGCTTTCGCCGGCCACCCAAGGCTGCCTCGAGTTGCTAGCGGGCTCGGATTTCGATTACGTGATCATTGAAACCGTTGGGACCGGCCAGGAAGCGATGCCGTTCCAGAAAAACGGAATCGTCGATCAAACGGTGTTGGTGATGAATCCCGATTATGGCAGCCGGTTGCAGTTACAGAAAATCGTGATGCTCGACTTGGCCGACATCGTTGTCGTGAACAAAAGCGATTTGCAGCGTGCGAAGACGGCCCACACTGAGATCGAGCAGCGCCTCGAACAAAACCGACCTGCCCGCCGTAGCCTTGGCGAAGGGGGACGCAGGCAAATTTTAGTCGACACTGTTGCCAAACGCCATCGTGATACTGGCGTGGATCGCTTGTTCGATTTAATTTCACAAAGCACCAAGACGAAACCTGCTAAGGAACGGAGGAAGAAATGAGCAAGCTCGGACATGTCGTTGAGTCAGTTGAAAAGTACAACCAGTTTGTTCTCGATCAGGTGAAACGCGCGCGCACCGATAAAGATTTCGGGCGCGATTTGGTCGGACGTTGGAATGATATCAAAGCGAAGATTCCAACGACGCGCACACCGACAGGAATTCCGCTGCCGCGTTTGGCATTACCAGAAATCGACGAGGCGGGCGAGATCGCGCGGTATTTATTCAGCGAAGGATTACCCGGAGAGTTTCCGTATTTGAACGGCGCGTATCGCGAAATGTATTTGGAACCGATTCGCGAGATTGAGAGTCTGGAGAAGAACGGTCACACCAAGAACGGCAAGTCTGCAAAGAAGGTCGCGCCCGCTGAGGAACCGACCCGGTTGTTTTCCGGTTTGATGCTCGCCGAGGACACGAACGAGCGTTTTCATTTTCTGACAGGGCACCAACGCACGCACCGTCTAAGCACTGCGTTCGACGGGCCGACCCTTTACGGAATCGACAGCGATGCCGATGGCGTCTTCGGAAAAATCGGCGAGGGCGGCGTCGCAATCGACACCGTCGAAGACATGGTCCGGCTATACGATGGATTCGATCTCGGATCGCCGGATTTCTCGGCATCGATGACCATCAGCGGACCGGCGCCGATCATCATGGCGATGTACATCGCGGCGGCCAGACGCCGTTTCGGTCCGAGCGTTGTTCCGAAACTGCGCGGCACGGTTCAGGCCGACATTTTCAAAGAAGTCCAGGCCCAGAACGAAACCATTTTCCCGATTGAGCCGTCCCTTCGGTTCCTGACCGACATGGTTGAATTCACAAGTCGCGAAATGCCCCGCTGGTATCCGATCTCCATTAGTGGTTATCACATTG
The DNA here is from genome assembly GCA_035473775.1 of Chthoniobacterales bacterium. Lineage (GTDB taxonomy): Bacteria > Verrucomicrobiota > Verrucomicrobiia > Chthoniobacterales > UBA10450 > AV40. The sequence goes on along the minus strand of DATINV010000068.1, from coordinate 6,581 downwards.
GCGAAGCCGGCTCGACACCGGTGCAACAAGCCGCTTACACGCTCTCAAACGGATTTGCTTACGCAGAGATGTTCGCAGCGCGCGGAATTCCGGTCGATCAATTCGGACCTCGGCTCTCGTTCTTTCTCGATTGCGGATTGGACGCCGAATATATCGCGCTTGCCCGTGTGTCGCGGCGGATTTGGGCAATCGGAATGCGCGATGTCTTCGGGGCTGGACCGAAAGCGCAGCTTTACAAATTGCATACCCAAACGAGCGGACGCTCGCTAATTGCGGCGGAATTCAAAAACAACCTTACCCGTACCGCGGCCGAATTGGTGATTGCTTACATGAACGCGACGAACTCGTGCCATTCGAACAGCGCTGACGAACCGTTTACGACGCCGAGCGAAGAATGGATCCGTCTGGCTGCGCACGGTCAGGCGATTCTGCTCGAAGAGTCAGGAATGTTTAAGCACACCATGAACATGTTGAGCGGCTCGCCCGGCATGAAGGCGGTCGAACGCGCGGTTGAAGCCGCGATTGTCGAAGAGTTCCGCGAGATCGAAAAACTCGGCGGGGTCCTGGCGGCAGTGGAAGACCGTTACCAACGGAGCCAGATCCAAAATGCCGCGCATCGTTACGAACAACAAATCTACGACGGCACCCGGCCAATCATCGCGCTGAACAAATATCGCAACGGAGACGATGACAATCCTGAGGTGAAGCTTGCCCGCACGCCACGCAAGAAGCAGCAGTTGCAGGTTGATCGGCTGGTGAAGTTCAAGAAGCAGAACGCGGAGAAGTCAAAACGCGCGCTCGACAAGCTCGCCGCCGTTGCCGAGAGCGGGAAGAATTGCTTCCCGACTCTGCTCGACGCGGTCGAAGTTTGTTCGCTAGGCCAAATAACCAGTCGTTTGCAGGAAGTTGTCGGTCGCTTCCGGCCGATGGTGTAAATGTGGGAGGGGCCTGAGTGCCTCGACCTCTGATGTGAACTCCCCCCATTCACGCAATTTGCGGCTTCATCGCGTTGTTGACCGGTCGGATACCTTTTTCGTCACGAAGTCCTTATATCCCAAAAAGCCTGCGTTGGATGCGTCGGCCCGTGAAATCATTGTATCGGCCTTAAGCTTTGCTTTAGATAACGAGCGTATTTTTTTGGGCGCTTTTGTTGTTATGCTCGATCACTGGCATGCGTTATTTGCCTTAGCGGAGCCATGGACTCTGCCGAAGTTCATGCATGACATGATGAGTTTTATCGGCGCTCGAACGCAAAGACAGTTAGATGCGAATGGCACGCGATGGCAGGAAGGCTATTACGATACGCTAGTTAAGACTGGAAAGCAGTTCAGCTACGTTGCCGACTACGTCGAGGAAAATCCGGTCGCAAAAGGACTTGTTAAACGACCAGAACAATGGACTGCGAGCAGTGCTCACCGACTCGATTTGATTACCGATCCGTGGCCGTGGCTTTATGACTAAATGTCGGGGCGCTGAGGCCCCTCCCACATTCGACTCAGGCGCGTTCCACGCTGCAGGAATAGCAGCCGGCGCCGGCATTGTGCAAATGCCGGTAGGCAATCTTCGGATCCGCGAACAGCTTTTCGATATGCGCTTTGATTTCCGATCCCGGAACGACTGCGCCGTCGATCATCATCGAATTCTTGTCGTAGGCACGAACTGACATTGTTCGAGTCGATACGACTTCAGGAATTTCGCCGACGTCGAGATCGGCTTCTCTCGCGTTTTCACGTACGAAAATGGGTCCTGACGCGCGATAGGGCGAATCCACTGAATGATGAACAAACGGCAGAAGAATTACGGTTTCGCCGATCTCCGCATCCTGGAGACTGACTCGACATGGAAATCCGGGCTTGGCGTCCACCCGCATTCTACACGCGCCTCTGCTCGCGAGCTCTTTTTCATTCAGGGAACGAAATGATTTAAACTCCGCTGATCGGAGTCCCTTAATTCGAAAGTTTGTTGGCACGGGCCATCATCGCGCGCGGCGGCGCAGGCAAACACCCGATTCTTGCGGCTATTTGTTGATGAGCCGCGCCAGCCATCTGGTCGATTCGCGATTGTGAGGCCTGCGGAGGGCGTTATGCTGGCCCGCGTTCATGGATCTTGCGCAACCACAGACCGGCGAAAGCGCCCGCACTCGAATTGCATGGCGGTTGCTCCCATTTCTGTTCCTACTTTACGTCGCGAATTATCTCGATCGGACGAACATCGCTTACGCGACGCTTGGAATGAAAGGCGATCTCGGCCTGACCGATTCAGTCTTTGGCAACGCGAGTGGAATTTTTTTTATCGGATACTTCGCGCTGCAAATTCCGGGGGCGTTGCTAGTGGAACGTTGGAGCGCCCGGCGGTCGCTCGCACTAACCCTGGTCACATGGGGCGCGCTCACTACCCTGACCGGTCTCGTCCGGACCTCGCATCAACTTTACGGCGCGCGCTTTCTATTGGGCGCGGCCGAAGCAGGATTTTTTCCCGGCGTAATTGTTTATCTTTCTCATTGGTTCATTTATCAGGACCGGGCCAAGGCAGTGGCACGTTTTATGTCCGCGATTCCGATCGGGTTTATCATCGGCGGGCCGATTGCCGGGAAAATTCTTCAAGTGCATTGGCTCGGAATAACCGGCTGGCGCTGGCTGTTTTTGCTCGAGGGAATTCCAGCGGTTCTACTCGGAATCGCGACGTTGTTCGTTTTGCCGGACCGGCCTAACGAAGTTCAATGGCTGCGTCCAAATGAACGTGATTGGTTGACGTCCCGTCTCGGTGAGGAGCGAAATACCAAAGCTCACGTCGAACACGTCACGATCTGGCAGGCGCTGCGACATCCCGCGGTGTTGGTCCTGACGCTCGGTCTCTTTTTTACCTATACCGGTGGCTATGCCTTTTGGTTTTGGATGCCGACCATGTTGCAGCGTCTGACCGGATGGACTGATCTCGAGCAGATCGGATTGGTTGGCTCGATCCCGTTTGTCGCGGGATTGATCGGAATGCTGGCGCTCGGTTGGAGCTCAGATCGACTGGGCGAGCGCCGCTGGCATTTCGCGCTGCCACAGATAACTGCCGCGGCGGCTCTCATGATCTGGTTTGTCCTTCCGCATTCGAATGAAGTGCTTCTAGTTGTATTCAGTCTCGTGGGATTTGGCACGGTCGCTTATCTGCCGTCGTTTTGGGCGCTCCCGTCTGCATTCTTGACCAGTTCGGCGGCCGCGGCGGCCGTGGGATTCATTAATTGCACTGCCAGCATTGGCGGCTTTTTCGGTCCGAAGATTATCGGCGATATCAGTCAGCGGACCGGTTCATTCAATGGAGGCTTTATCGTAATGATTGCGTGTTTCGTAATTGCATCCGTGCTCGTGTTGGTCTGTCCACGGGAAAAATTCAGCAACGCGCCTTGAAAATTCACGACGTAACCGTCGGGGGCGTGGACGTCGACTCACAAACGCGATGTGTCCATTACCACAGCGATCGCGATATCGTCGCAATCAAATTCAAATGCTGTGGCGAATGGTATTCGTGCCATCAATGTCATGCGGAGTTAGCCGGGCATGAGGCGGAACTTTGGCCGGGTAAGGAATTCGATACTAACGCAGTTCTGTGCGGCGCGTGCGGACACGAACTGAGTATTAACGAATACTTGGCCTGCGATTCAGTTTGTCCGAGCTGCGGACGACGGTTCAATTCCGGCTGCACGAAGCATCTGCACTACTATTTCAGCCTGATCTAGCGCGCAGGCTATTTTTCCAGCCTCACTTCGAACGGTGCGCCGGTTTTTGCGCGAATGTCATCCACCGTCGCGTTGGAGTGAATTTCGGTCAGGACGAGGCCGCCACTTTCCTTCACTTCGAACACGCACAAATCGGTGATGATCAGGTTAACCACACCGAGTCCGGTGATGGGCAACGTGCACTCCTTCAAAATCTTTGGGCTGCCGTCCTTGGAGGTATGCTCCATCACCGCGACAACTCGCTTCACCCCGGCCACGAGATCCATCGCGCCGCCGGGACCTTTAATCATTTTCCCCGGGATCATCCAGTTCGCGATGTCGCCGCGGTCGGTGACTTCAAACGCACCGAGAATCGCAAGATCGATATGTCCGCCGCGAATCTGACCGAATGAGTCGGCACTCGAAAAAAATGCTGAACCCGGCATCGTGGTGATGGTTTGTTTGCCGGCGTTGATCAAGTCGGGATCTTCTTCACCGGGTTTTGGGAAGGGTCCGATGCCGAGTAAGCCATTCTCGGATTGAAGCGTGACGTGAATTCCTTCGGGAATGTAGTTCGCGACCAGCGTGGGAATGCCGATGCCGAGATTAACGTAGTAACCGTCGCGCAACTCTTGGGCGGCTCGTTTCGCCATCAAATCGCGAACCGGCGATGAAGTTTTCTTGTTTGGATCGGCGCCTTGGACGGTACGGAATTCAATCCGCTTCTCGTACTTTGCACCCTGAATAATACGATCGACGAAAATTCCCGGCGTGTGGACCTGATCTGGCTCAAGCTCGCCAATTTCGACAAGTTGCTCGACCTCCGCTACGCAGACCTTCCCGCAGGTTGCGATCATCGGGTTGAAATTTCGTGATGTTTCTCGGTAGATCAGGTTGCCGGACTTGTCGCCTTTCCACGCCTTCACGATCGACAACTCTGCGGTGATCCCGGGCTCGAGCACGTAATCGGTGTCGCCAAACTTTTTCGTGTCTTTGCCCTCGGTGAGTTTCGTTCCGAAACCGGTTCGGGTGTAAAATCCGGGAATTCCGGCGCCGCCGGCGCGCAATCGCTCGGCCAAGGTGCCTTGCGGAATTAGCTCGAGTTCCAGCTCGCCGGCCAACACCTGTCGCTCGAACTCTTTGTTTTCGCCGACATAAGACGCCATCACTTTTTTCACCTGGCGGGCGGGGAGCAAGACTCCCATGCCGAAGTTGTCGACGCCCGCGTTGTTGCCGACAATGGTGAGACCTTTGACGCCGCTGTCGTGGAGCGCGGCAATCAAATTTTCCGGAATGCCGCACAATCCGAATCCGCCCGCGGCGATCGTCATGTTGTTGTGGAGCAGACCTTCCAGCGCCGCTTTCGCATTTGGATAAACCTTGTTCATCTGGAAAAGATTGTGCGCGGTTTTCGACCGCAGGGCAAACGCGAGAACGCTGACAATCGCTTGCCGATGCGATTTTCGTCGGCAGATTGGACGTTCAATTTCATGGCTACAAAGACACTCGCGCATCAACTCGCGGAATACGCGACCTCATTGAATTTCGAAGATCTATCCAAGGACGTTGTTCACGAAGTGAAACGGCGGGTGATCGATTCGCTTGGCTGCGCCATTGGCGCCTGGAACGAGGAACCATGTGTGATCGCGCGCAAAGTTGCTTCCGATTTTTCAGCGAAGGCCGGATCGACAATCATCGGCACGACGCACAAAGCGCCACCTGACTGGGGCGCTTTCGCGAACGGCTGCTGCATTCGTTATTTTGATTACAACGACACTTATCTTTCGAAAGAACCGGCGCACCCGAGCGATAATTTCGCGGCGGTTTTCGCGGTGGCGGAAAGCGTTGGCGCGTGCGGACAGGAAGCGATCGTCGCCGCTGCCATCGCGTATGAAGTGCAGTGCCGGCTTTGCGATGCGGCTAGCATTCGGGCGCGGGGATGGGACCATCCCACCTATGGTGCATTTTCAACTGCTCTCGCAGCGGCGAAGTTGATGAAACTTGATCCGGAGGGGATGCGGCACGCCATTAATATTGCCGGCGTCCATTGCGCCGCGTTTCGGCAAGCGCGGGTGGGGGAACTTTCACACTGGAAAGGGGTTGCCTTCGCGAATGCGGCGCGGCTGGGAGTTTATGCAGCATTGCTCGCTCGCGCTGGAATGACCGGGCCGGCTCCGATCTTTGAAGGTCAAATGGGATTTGAAAAGGAGCTGGGCGTCTCGTTAGGCAACGTGGCCGAAGTGTTCGACAAGAAAAAGGAAGCGATGCCTGGAAAAGGTCCGGCTTCAATGATCTTGAAAACGAGCATCAAATATTGGCCGGCCGAGTATCATAGTCAGAGTGCAATTGAAGCGGCGTTATTCTTGCGGAAAGAGATCGGCGACCCGGCGAAAATTAAATCGGTGCGAATCGAGAGCCACGACGCATCGGTAGACATCATCGGAAGCGAACCGGAGAAATGGAAACCGGAGACGCGGGAAACGGCCGACCATAGTTTGCCCTACATTACCAGCATTGCATTGATCGACGGCGAAGTGACCGACAAACAGTTCCAGCCGGAGCGCTTCACCGATCCGAAGATCTGGAAATTTCTCGAAAATGTTACGGTTCAGCGCAATAGCGAGCTGAGCTCGTTGTATGCGAAGGCTGTCGCAAACATTGTGCACGTGAAGTTGCAAGACGGGCGTGAATTGACCAAGCGCGTCGATTATCCGTTAGGCAACGCATTGAACCCGGTGACCGACAAACAACTGGAAGGGAAATTCGACGCCTTAGTGGTTCCGGAGTTGGGCGAAGCGCGGGCGAAAAAGATTGTCGATCTAGCTTGGAAGTTAGACGAAGTCAAAGGTGTTGAGGAATTGATCGCAGCGTGTGTGAT
>DATINV010000067.1:0-9395 GCA_035473775.1 Chthoniobacterales bacterium | reverse complement strand
GCAGCCGACGCCACAGCGGCTTCGCCGCCGGAGATGCTCGGGACATAACGCAAATGGGAGAGAGCGACCGTGTTCAGTTCAGGATTCGAAGCGAGATATCCTTTTTCAACCGACAGCCGCGCGGCAGCCGCTGGATTCGCTTCGACCCACTTGGCTCCTTTCAACAACGCGCGTGTGGCCGCGGCGGCCGCCTTTGGATTCACCCGTAAAAATTTTCCGTTCACGATCACCGCGCAGCAGTACTCATCTTTGTAGGGCGCGTCTTGGGCTTGGTCGGCGACATTTTTTACTTTGCCTTCAGCGATCAATAAACTCCCGATCGGCTCCGAGTCGGCAATGGCATCGATTTCGCCTTTATCGAGTGCAAGTCCCAGCTCGCCCGCGGGAAAAATGCGCCAGGTAATTTCCTTCGAAGGATCAATACCGTGCGCGCCGAGCACGCGATTCGCAAAGATGAACGGCGGTGTCCCCATTCCCGGCACGCCAATGCTCTTGCCGCGAAGATCTGCGATTGTGTTTATCTTGCCGTTCACTGGCGCTTGGACCCGCAGACATCCACGATGAATTCCGCCGGTGAACTTCACATCAAGACCTTGTTCGATTGGTTTCAGGAAATACATCACCAGATGGTGGGTGATGTCGAAGCCGCCCAAGGCAAGGACATCCTTGTAGTTCGCCCATTCGCATTTCACCATTTCGACATCGAGGCCTTCCTCTTTGAAAAAGCCGTTTTCAACCGCGCTGAAAATCGGTGCTTCGCAGGTAAGGCCGACGTAACCGACTCGGATTTTGTTCGAGGCGGTTGATGTGGAATTGTTGCGGCCGCATCCGGCCGAGAGCACAACCAAGATTGTTGCAACGGAAGCGTTTAGTTTTGTCCTAAACATCAGGCCGGAAGTATTCCGTTGTTCCAATGAGCGTCAACGTTTCTTTGACGGAGTGTTTGATTCCGGCGGGCGGAGGTAAAGATTCATTCCACCGACGTCGACAATCCCAAAATTCCAGGAAAGATATTCTTCGCCAAGTAACCCGGCGCCAACCATTTTGTCCACGCTGGCGACAATGACCTCCGCGTTGGTCAAATTGAGATCGCCAATGCTGAATTGACCGAGTCGTGCGATGCCTTCACCCCGGTAAGACATCGACGGATCCATTGCCGCTCCGGCAGCTTCCGCGATTGGGGCAGAAATCAGTGTCGTGAAGGCGCCGGTATCGACGATCAATTTGACTGCTCTAAGATTGATTTGGCCGTCGACGAATAAGTGGTGTCCGGAATCGAAATGCATCGGCACGCGAACAAATCCCCTCCCTTGCAGGAAACTGGCGAGTGCCTGCGACGTCGCCGCTGACGGTCCTCTCGGATTGACGTAAAGCATCTGCCGGGTGCAATCGACGATCATTCCAAACTTCGCCATCTCATGGGCTCCGAACAATCCGTCGAGATGTGGACGAGCGTACCGGTTGACGTCGCTTTCGTTAGCAACATCCACCGGCACGTTTTGAAATGTGCAATTCCCCATACCTAGAGTTGCGACCTTGCTCACGGCGTAGTGCTGAGAATTTCCGGAGATGTTGGTAAGCTCCGACTTTGTTTGGTTAGTCCGAGCCCGATCTTGCGCGCGCTACCTCGATCGATAAGTGTGAACGGACAACCCGTGTCAATCATTAGGGCCGTTTTGCGGCCATTAATCAGAGTGTTCACGAATAGATGATTACCGAATCGGCGCTGCAACGGTGAGCCTCCGTACCCTTGGTGCTCTAAAAAGGTTTTCAGCGCGGCGGGGGCTGCTCCAGCAGCGTGGGCGGTTTGGACCGAGAGCCAAGCAGTGGCAAGGATCGCGAGGGCGAGGGGGGAAATTCTCATGTTTTTCTCTAGTCCAATTCGGAAGTCGGGAGCAAGACGGATGTTTACAGCAATTGATAGGGATCGACATCTACCGTTGCGATTACGTCCTCGGGCAACGGTAATTTCTCGAGCGTTTCGCGGATCAACCGGCTCAGGCGCATGACCGCTTCGCCGCGGATCAAGATGTGAAAACGAAATTGGCCCTGAAGTTTTTCCAGTGGAGCCGGCGTTGCGTCACTCAAAATGAATTCCGATGGTAAAGACTGCCGCAATCGGCGCGCGAGCGTTTCGGCAGAAAGCTTGGCGCGCCCTTCGTGTTCTGATCGCACTGTAATTAAGACCGCATGCTTGAACGGCGGGAAATCACAGCGCTCGCGAAATTCAAGCTCCTGTTGGAAGTAACCAGCAAAATCGTGGTGCCGGGCAAATTGAATCGACGGCGAAAAAGGCGTGTAAGTCTGAACGAAAACCTCGCCCGCCGTTTCGCCGCGGCCGGCGCGGCCGGCGACTTGGGTCAACAACTGAAATGTTCGTTCACCCGCGCGGAAATCCGGCAGATGCAATGCCAGATCAGCATTGATTATTCCGACCAGCGTCACGTTGGGGAAATGCAAACCTTTAGCGATCATTTGCGTTCCAACCAGGATGTCGATTTTGCCGGAGCGAAAGTTTCGCAATGTTTCCCGATAAGCTTCTTTGCGCGTCATCGAATCGGCATCCATTCGCCGAATATTGGCTTTCGGAAAAAACTGCGACACGGTCGACTCCACTTTCTCAGTGCCGAATCCTGCGTAAATCAACGCGTCTTTGCCGCAAGCCGGACATTTTTTCGGTACCGTCGCGGTGTGTCCGCAGAGATGGCAGCTTAAGCGCGCGATATGACGGTGGAATGTCAGCGCGACGCTGCAATTCGGACATTCGCGCGCTTCGCCGCAGCTACTGCAGAGCAGCGACGTGGAAAATCCACGACGATTCAGAAACAGGATTGTCTGTTGGCGTTTCTCCAACCGGTCGGCAATGGCCTGGGAAAGTTTTTCCGAAAGAATCGGCGCGATCTTCTCTTTCCGGCGTTCCTGCCGGAGATCGACGATTCGAATGAGCGGCATTTGTCGCTCGTCCACGCGCTGGGTTAGGGTCACCAGATCATATTTGGTGCCGGTCCCGCTCGGACTTGTGGCGTTGTGATAACTCTCCAGCGAAGGGGTCGCGCTGCCGAGAACGATTGCGCATTTCTCGGTTTTCGCCCGCACCACCGCCACATCCCGAGCGTGATAACGCGGCGCGTCTTCCTGTTTGTAGGTTGTTTCGTGCTCTTCATCGACAATGATCAACCCGAGGTCTTTGAGTGGGGCGAATACTGCACTACGCGCGCCAATCACAATTCGAGCGCGGCCGGCGTGGATCTTGTACCATTCGTCGTGCCGCTCGCCTTGCGACAAGTGACTATGCAAAACGGCGACGGCATCGTGAATTTCGGCAAACCTGCTTTTGAAGCGCTCGACTGTTTGCGGAGTCAATGAAATCTCAGGCACGAGAACAATTGCGGTCCGGCCTTGGTCAAGCGCGGCGCGAATCGCTTGCAAATAGATTTCCGTCTTGCCGCTTCCGGTAACGCCGTAGAGCAGAATTGGTTTCGCATTTTCCGGCGCCGCCAGTGCTTCGGAAATTTTCTTGAGCGCAGAAGTTTGCTCGGCGTTCAGTTCGAGGTTCAGAGTGGCAATAAATTGCTCGTCCGCATGCGGATCGCGCTCGACCGCTTCTTCCCGGACGTCGATCAACCCGCGCTTGGCCAGCGCTCGCAGAGTCTGATTATCAAGCGATGTGTTTCGCAGTAGCGTTGCTGCCGGAATCGGCCGTTCCAATTTCGCGATCGCTTCGAGCAGCTCGGCCTGGCGCGGCGCGCGTCGTCGCAGTTTTTCGATCTTTTGATGCCAGTCCGGCTCGGATTTGTCGATCTTGGAGGGATGAACAACCAGTTGTTTTTTCCAGCCCATCTCCGCGCGTCGAATCACCTGAGGCAATAGGCTGCGCATCACGGTTTCAAACGGGCAGCAATAATAGGCGCTCATCCATTTCCCGAGTTCGAGGAGTCGCTCGCTCAAAACCGGGCCTTCGCCGACCAACGCTTCAATCGGGCGAATTCCCTTGGCGTCGCTCTTTTCCAACGTGGCCAGGACGGTGGCTAAGGCCGATCGCTCGCGAAATGGAACGCGCACGCGCGAACCGATGCTGATCCGCTCGGCTAGCGTTTCCGGCACCGAATAATCGAGCTCGCGCTGAATTGCGCGATCGATGATTACGCGGACATAAGCGGGCTTCATCATTTGCGGGCTTACAATTTAATTGAAAATATAGCGATTACGCGAGCCGGACCTGGATCGTGGCAAGTGCGCCCAAAACTGGGATAGTGACGGCATGAGATTCGTTTGGAAACTGATTCTGTGTTTCCTGCTCGCTCTCGCGGCCGGATTCGGCTGCCTGGCATTTCGCTCGGGTGACGCACTTTACAGCTCTTTTGAATGGGTCAGTCCCGCCCGATTTCATCAATACGATCCAACCATTACCTCAGTCGCCGCGGAGCATCGGCTCGATCCAATGCTGGTCAAAGCGGTGATCTGGCGAGAAAGCCGATTTGATCGCAAAAAATATGGGACCGCCGGCGAACGCGGGCTGATGCAAGTGAGCGCCAAAGCGGCGAACGAATGGGCTCGCGAGAACAAAATCGACAATTTCAAACTGGACGATTTGTTCGACGCCAAAACGAATCTCGAAGCCGGTTCCTGGTACTTGCGGCGCGCGCTCGATCACTGGCAAGCCCAATCGGAACCGTTGCCGTTTGCGCTTGCGGAATACAACGCTGGAGCGAGTCGCGCGCAACGCTGGGTCGGGACGAATGACATCACCACCAATCAGTTTCTCGACAATATCGATTTCCCGGCCACGCGCAGTTACGTGCAATCGATTCTCAAGCGTTACGACTTTTACAAAAAGCGCGCTCGGATGTGAACCCGCATCGGCTGCTCAGGCAAAGTCGGCCGCGATTTTCGCGCTTAGTTGTGTGATTTTGTCGATCTTAAGCGGTAATTTTATTCCGCGCTCAGCCAACGCCGCAACCACAGTTTCGGTCGGGATGTTTCCGACCAATGTGTCTTGCGCGAACGGACAACCGCCCAAGCCGCCGATCGCCGAATCGAAACGGCGGCAGCCAGCATCGTAAGCCGCGAGAATCTTTGCCGTTGCGGCGGTTCGCGTGCTGTGCAAATGAACGCCAAGCTCGCAACCGGTGACTAATTTCATCGCCCCGGTCACGATTCGCTCGATCAACGTTTGATCGGCCAGACCAATTGTGTCGGCGAGAGAAATCGATTTGATATCGAGTTCAACAATTCGGCTAATCGCGGACTCAATTTCGATTTCATTCCATGGGTCGCCGTAAGGATTTCCAAATGCCATCGAAAGGTAAACCACCAGATCGACATCTGCATCGTCCGCGCGGCGTTTGATTGTTCTCAGTGTTTCAAAATTCTCATCTGAGGATTGATTTTGGTTTTTCCGAAGAAAAGTCGGCGAAACCGAGCATGGATAACCGATTGTCGTCACTCGCTTCGTCGCAATTGCGCGTTCGGCGCCTTTCTCGTTCACCACGATCCCGATAATCTCGACGTCGCCAGGCATTTTCATCTGAGCGAGAACCTCTTCGCTGTCAGCCATTTGCGGGATGGCTTTGGGCGACACAAAACTCACGGCGTCGATGTGTTTGAAACCGGCATCGATGAGAGCACGGAGATACTCGGCCTTAAATTGAGTTGGAATTTCGCGAGGCAATCCCTGCCAGGCATCGCGCGGACACTCGATTAACTTTACCAGTTCGTTCGCCATCATCGGATTCTTCGATAACGGTTCAAAGGAATGACGAAATCGCAAATCGCCGATGTATTGCAGGAAATTGCGACGCTGCTCGAGCTCAAGGATGAAAATCCGTTCAAGATTCGAGCCTACGCCAACGCCGCGCGGTCGCTCGAGACTTTTGGCGGGAATTTAGCCGATCTGCAGGACGAAGAGGCCCTGGCAAAAATTCCCGGTGTGGGCAAGGCGATCGCGGCCAAAATTAAAGAACTGGCTGGAACCGGGAAGCTGAAATATCTGGAAGAGCTGCGCGCAGAATTTCCGGTAGCGATCCTGGAATTATTTTCAATCTCCGGTCTGGGGGCGAAAAAGATCAAGGCGCTCCATGACAGTTTGAAAATCAGCTCGATCGAGCAACTGCGAGAAGCGTGCGAATCCGGCAAAGTCGCCGAGCTGCCGGGTTTCGGAGAAACCACCCAGACCAAAATCTGCGAAGCGATCGCGCGACGCGCGCAGCACTCGGGTTATTTCCAATTTGGTCAAATTGCAGCCGAGACCGAATCGTTGCGACGCGATCTAGCAGCACATTCCGATGCGCTCCAGGTCGACGTCGCTGGAAGTTATCGCCGCAGGCGGGAAATTGTGCGCGATGTCGATTTCGTGGTAGCGACGAAGAAACCCGCCGCGATTACGCAGTTTCTAATCAAACATCCACTGGTCGAATCGATCATTGCCCAAGGACCGACCAAAACGAGTGTGCGGCTGCGCTCCGGAATTCAATGCGACCTGCGGGTGGTCAGTTCTGCCGAGTACCCGTTCGCGCTGAATTATTTTACCGGTAGTAAGGAGCATAACATCGAGATGCGTAGCCGGGCCCTGCAGCGCGGCTGGACGCTGAATGAATATCGACTCTCGAAATTGCCGCCCGATCCAAAGAATAAAGTCCGAGCTGGACAGGCAGCTAAAAGGCCAGCATTGAAAATTCCGAAGGTAGACGAAGAAGCCGATTTGTATCGCGCGCTCGGGCTAGATTTTGTTCCGGCCGAACTTCGGGAAAAGTGCGGCGAATTCGAAGCCGCGGAAAACCATTCGCTGCCAAAGCTTCTGGAGAAGGAAAATCTGCGAGGGACGTTTCACTGTCACACCGTCGCGAGTGACGGACACAACACCCTTGAAGAGATGGCAGCGGCGGCGCAAGAGCTCGGTCTCGAGTACCTCGGCATCGCCGAGCACAGCAAGAGCTCAATTCAAGCCCACGGAATCGATGCGTCAAAGTTGAAATCGCAAATCGCCGCGATCCGAAAGCTGAACAAGAAGTTCAATGGCTTTCGCCTCTTTGCCGGTGTTGAGTGCGACATCTTGCGCGATGGCAAACTTGATTTCGACGATGAGATCCTGTCCGAACTGGATTTCGTGGTGGCGTCGGTTCACTCCGTTTTCAATCTGTCTGAAGTTGAGATGACCGAGCGCGTTATTCGCGCGATCGAGAACCGGTTCGTAACAATTCTGGCGCATCCGACCGGCCGATTGCTCTTGAAACGCGAAGCCTACTCGATCGACATCCCCGCAGTGCTCGATGCCGCAGCCGCGACTGGAACCTGGATCGAGCTCAATGCGGCGCCGAAGCGGCTTGATCTCGATTGGCGCTGGTGGCCATTAGCTAAGGAGAAAGGCGTCAGGTGCGTGATCGATCCCGACGCACACCGGACCGAGCGTTTGCAGGACCTCTGGTTCGGTGTCGGCATCGCTCGCAAAGGCTGGCTGACTAAAGAGGACGTCGTGAACTGCTTGCCCCTATCAAAGATTCAGGCGGCGCTCACTTTGAAGCGCGAAAAGTGATCGGATTGTCACTTATCACTGATTTGATCGCGCTGCGGCATAAACATCGTCAGACATTTACAGGCGCCGCCGGCCTTGAGGAATTCGGTCATCGGAAGTTCATGAATCTTGTATTTGCGATCGTTCAGGGTTGCGGCCAGCTTGGGCGCGCCTTCCGGCAAAACAATGTCGCGTCCCAAGGGAACCGCGTTGCAACAAAAGTGCATCGCTTCTTCCGGCGCGACTTCGATTAGATCCGAAACATGTTCGCGAACAGCTTTCTGACCGTACTCGTCAAACGCGGCTGGAAACCAAATGACCGCGCCATCGGGCAACGGGCAAAAACAGGTGTCGAGGTGGTAAAAGCGTGGATCGACAAGCTCGACTGAGACAACAAGGCACCCAAGCATCTCGGCCACCGCGCGATGCGACTTGATGTCGGAACGAAATTTGTAACCGCAAAAGAGCGCGTCACCAGCGAACAGAGCGTCGCCTTCGCCCTCGAAATAATATTCGTTAGGCAACCACGAGATTTGATAACCACGTTCCTCCATCCAACGCGCGAAATGGGGTGCTTCGCCGGCGCGCTCTTTGTGACGGAAGTTACTTGGAATAAATTGCCGGCCAACAGCGAGACCGGCGTTCGCGGTAAAAACCATGTCCGGCAGCTTCGGCTGAGGGGTGATTAATTCGATTTGGCAATCCAACTTCGAAAGCGTCGCGTGCAACCCGGACCATTGCTTCTTCACCGCAGACGCGTCCGCGCCCCGCGCGCGACTCATCCACGGATTGATCTCATACTCAATCCCGTAGAAATCAGGCGGACAAAGTAACAATTCGCGCATGGGATCGAGAATTACTTGTCCCAAACCTCAGGACGCTTCACCTCGGCGCCTTGCTCACGTAAACGCTGGATCAATTCGTCGAGCTCCGCCTTGGTGGGCGCGGTAATTTCGATTCGAGCAAGACTCGGATCATTTCGCTTCTGGCCAATTTTGAATTCAACGATGTTAAAAGTTGCGCCCCGGGTCACGATTTGATCGAGCACCTTCGGCAAGGTGAACGAATCGATAATGTGTCCGCGGAGTTCGATTATATCGGAAACCATCGGCAAAATTTAGCCGATGAATGTGCGGTTCGCCAATTGCGCCAGGGGCCCGGGCCGTCGACACTTTAACTGGGGACAATTATGAAAAAGCCGAGCGGACGCGGACCTTCGCCCAGCCGAAAAGCGCAGTTGGTGTTGAGAGATAAACTGAATCGCAAACCGAAACCAGTTCCGCCGTTCCCGACGCTCGAGCAAACAGAAGCGAGGCAGCTTCTCGCCGGCCGTAACAAGCGACATGCGACGAAATAGCGAGCTACCCGGATTAGCTGAGAAGATTGCAGCGAGGCTCGCCTTAAAGTCGGAAGTCTCCATTATTCATCCGGCCGAACTTCGAATATTGCGCTCGATCACGGATGAAGAACTACGTTCGTTTGCGGCCAAAAAAGGATGGCGAATTATCCGCCGTCTTGGCGGCCGTCAAATTGAGTTTTACAACGACGCCGGAGTTCGAGCGGCGATTTAACTGCAATTCCTAGACGCCGGTCTTCCGGAAAATTGCCAATAGTGCGGGGGCTTTAACACTGGCAAACCGCCGCGCCCACGGCCCGAGTATCTGACCAATTTCTAAGGTCCTCACCTTCGGATCGGTGTCGGGGTGGGTGTGGGAGTAGGGGTTGGACTCGCACCAGCAGTTGGGGTTGGAGTCGGAGTAGGTGTTGGAGTCGGGGTAGGCGTCGGACTCGGCACAACAGTAGGTGTTGGAGTCGGGCTTGGAACTGGGGTTGGTGTAGGCGTTGGGGTGGATGTGGGAGTAGGTGTCGGACTCGCACCAGCAGT
>DATINV010000066.1:0-16496 GCA_035473775.1 Chthoniobacterales bacterium | reverse complement strand
GTCAGCAAAACACCGTCGAGCTGCTCCGGGGTTACGCCGCATTGCTCGAGTCGAAGGGCGAGTTGCCGGGCGCTCAGTCCGCCATCAACCAAAATCTTGCAATGGTCGGTCGCGATCAGAGCGCTGTTTCCGGCACTGCCGCTCCCGAGCATCGTCAAACTGAACACGACCGGTATTTAGCGACCGTGTGTTGGTTTTCGCAAATTAATTTCGCAACAAAGGCCGAATTTTCGATGGCGGTAGCGCGAGAATGCGCCGTTTTTTGTCGGCGTAATCAAGCGACCGGAACAATCGAATCTCTTCGACTCGTCGAATTGCGTTGAGCGAATCGAGGTAACGCGTATAACTCGCCGCCAGCTCAGTCGTTTCGAGATAACGAGCCCGCAGGTTTCGATCAACGAACGCCTTCGGGCATTGGCGATTGAAGAGATGAAACCGCAGCCATTTGCGATCGGTCCGCGAGACGCGCTGGGTCTGGCGAAAGAAAGCGACGAACAAAAGCAGGACAAGGTAAGTATCGACCTGGGCCTGGAGCTCGAGATTTCGGGCGAACTCCTCCGATGCGATCTCACGGGCACCATTTTTAAACTGAAGCGCGGCATGGAGCGCATGATTAATTTCTTCAACGAACGCGATCAGCGAACGAATATTCTGATCACTCAAGCCGGCGCGCGGATCATGACGCTCGAGCTGTTCGATTAGCCAATGCGAATAATAGATGCCGACGTAGAGTTGATCGTCCGCGGCGCGGAGAAACGTGCGCGCAAGTTCGCTCAACTCGCGGGCCGATTTGCCGGCCATGAGCGACAACTGCCGGCAGCGATGGCGATCGATCAGGCAATCTTCAAGATTGATCCCGACCTGCGCGTAGGTCCGCTCGAAAAGCTTCTGGATCTGGCTAAAAAGTGTCTCGTTCATAAAACCAGAGACGGCCGCGCATCTTCATCCAAGTGGAACAGACGTTCCGAAAGATCGTTCAGGGCCAGGCGGACATCGTGGAAACGATCAGCCAGGCCGGAGAAAACATCGGAGAGCTCGCAGCGACGCGCGGTTTCGTGCCCGGCGACCAATTGATAATTGGTGCGCCCAACTTGTTCGTAAAATTCAATGTCGGGGGCGCCGCGCAAACTTCGTCGCTGAGTGTTCTCGTGAAAAATTCCGGTGATGAACAAAGAATAATTTCCGACGTGGGCGCGGAGCAGAAATGTTTGTTCGGGCGTGGCGCGGGTGAGCGCAATCAGCATGTCGGAAATGTATTCGCGCGCGCGGACACTGATTTTGTCCGGTGTTTGTAATTGGTTCGCGCGGGAAAAGGTTTCCAGAAGTGAACCGATGTAATCGGAAAGTTTGCGATCACGAATTCCGCCTTGTTGCAAAACGTGCCGGGCCAGCACGTAAAAATAGAATTGCGACGAGATGTGCAAATGTCCGGCCCGGGAAAGGATTGTTTCGACCAAAAGCGGGTGGTCGAGAATGGAATCACGCGCGTCGGAATCGCTCAGTAGATCGACCAATGAAACGCTGTCCCCACGGGAGCGGGCGAGGGTGCGAGCGATGAAATCAAAATCCGCGGCGGTGAAGCGTTCCCGACAATTCGCCCTAATCATCGCGTTTTCCCTTCCCGAGCATTGACGATGCCGCAGCCAAGTTTGTTCGAAACGACGTTTATTTCAGGGTCGGTTTTTAGTCAAGAAAGGAGCGCGTGGGACGCGCGACATAGAAGGGTCCGAGCCGGACTGGCAAAGAGCATGAAAACTCCGAACACCCCAAGCCGAATTTTGGACGGGTTGCATTAGGCGTTGGATGTTGGACGTTCAGCGTTCGATGTTTTCTGCCGGATAATGGAAGGGTGGCTGAGTCCGGTTTAAGGCACTCGACTCGAAATCGAGCGTGGGGCAACCCACCGTGGGTTCAAATCCCACCCCTTCCGCCAGCTTCGGAGCTTATCCGGAATCGAGGCTATTTTAGTGTGCCGCCGAGCAAAAATGTAACAATTAAGGACTTGATTCGGGCGCATTTTCCACCGCATATTGTGTGTCCGCCGAGCCGCCCACGCTATTCCTTGTTGTTCGCCAGAATTAACAGGTTATTAGCCTCGCTGTTCGCGGAAATTCACCGCCAATTCACACCGAAAAAGGACGCCCCGCCATGATCCAGCTCAAACCCGGAATCCCGCCATCAGCCCTCAACAAACCGCGCAAGACCACCGATCGCAATCGGTCGGCGAAAAAGTCCGCGAACGGTTTGCGTTTTGAGCGCGAGTTCAGCGATGCGGCGGTAAAACCGTTTGAGCAGGTGGAATGGGAACATCGCACCGCGGAAATCACCGACGACAGCGCCCAGAGCATTTTCAAACAGGAAAACGTTGAGGTGCCGAAAAATTGGAGCGCGCTGGCGACGAAGATCGCGGTCTCGAAATATTTTTACGGAGACATCGCGCACGGAACGGATCCGCACAAAGGCGGGCGGGAAAGTTCAGTCCGGCAACTGATCCATCGGGTGACGCGAACGATCACGGATTGGGGAATCGCGGACGGATATTTCGCGGACACGGAAGCGGCAGAAATTTTTTATGATGAGCTGACCTGGCTTTGTCTAAATCAACACGGAGCGTTCAACTCGCCGGTCTGGTTCAACGTCGGCCTGTATCACGAATACGGCATAGGCAAAGGCGCCGGCGAAGGAAATTACTTTTACAATCGGACCAGCGGAAAAGCCGAACGCGCGCCGACTCAATATGAGTTTCCGCAGGGTAGCGCCTGTTTCATTCAGGATGTCAAAGACACGATGGAAGACATCATGCGTCTCGCGAAAAGCGAAGCGATGCTCTTCAAGTACGGCAGCGGCACCGGTACTGATCTCTCTTCGCTAAGATCGACCCGGGAAAAACTAAGCGGCGGCGGGAAACCGAGCGGACCGCTCTCGTTCCTCAAGGTTTACGATCAGGTCGCGAACGTAGTGAAGAGCGGCGGCAAAACGCGGCGCGCAGCCAAGATGAACACGCTCAAAGACTGGCATCCGGACATCGAGGAGTTCATCGACGCAAAACAAAAAGAAGAGAAGAAAGCGTGGGCGCTGATCGAGCAGGGTTACGACGGCAGCTACAACGGCGACGCGTACGGCTCGGTCATGTATCAAAACGAAAACCTGAGCGTGCGAGTGAGCGACGAATTCATGGACGCGGCGCTCGAAGGCAAAGAATGGTGGACCCGCCGAGTGACCGATGGGAAACCGTGCGATCGTAAAGATGCGAGGACATTGCTGCGAAAAATTGCCGAAGGCACGCACATCTGCGGCGATCCCGGAATGCAGTTCGATACCACGATTCACAAGTGGCATACCTGCAAAGGCACTGGCCGGCAAAATTCGACGAACCCATGCAGCGAATATCTCTTTCTCGATAATACCGCCTGCAATCTCGCGTCGCTCAATCTGCTGAAATTCAAGACCGCGGATGGTGAGTTCGACATCGAACGATTCAAGGCCGCGGTCCGCGTCTTTATCACCGCGCAGGAAATCGTGGTGGATAATGCCAGTTATCCGATCAGGGAAATCGCCGAGAATTCACACATCTTCCGCACGCTCGGGCTCGGTTACGCGAATCTCGGTTCGCTCGTCATGAGCTACGGTTACGGTTACGACAGCGCGGAAGGCCGCGCGCTCTGCGGCGCCATTACGTCGATTATGACTGGCGAAGCCTACGAACAAAGCGCCCGCATGGCCGAAGCGCTGGGACCGTTCCCGGGTTACAAAAATGCGCGTTGCAACGGCGTCCCGAAACCGGTCGCCAAGAGTAACGTTGCTTCGATGCTCGAAGTGATCGATCTCCATCGTTGCGCGGTGAACGACATCGCGGACGTGGCGGAGTTTGCTTATTTAAAGAAGGAAGCGGCAAAAACTTGGGACCGCGCGGCGAAACTCGGCAAGCGTCACGGTTACCGCAACGCCCAAGTCACGGTCCTCGCACCGACCGGAACGATCAGTTTTCTGATGGATTGCGATACCACCGGAATCGAACCGGATATCGCGCTGGTGAAATACAAATTGCTGGCCGGCGGCGGCATGTTGAAAATCGTAAACCAGACGGTCCGACCGGCGCTCGAGAAACTCGGTTACAATTCCGAAGAAGTTGATCGGATCATTGCCCACATCGACGCGTTCGACACGATCGAGGACGTCATCGATTCCGATGGAACAAAAATCACCTCTGGATTGAAGCCGAAGCATCTGCCGATCTTTGATTGCGCCTTCACGCCGTTCAAAGGCGAGCGCTCTCTTAATTATATGGCGCACCTGCGAATGATGGCGGCGGCACAACCGTTCTTGAGCGGCGCCATTTCAAAAACGGTGAACCTGCCGGAAGCAGCCACCGTCGAGGATATCATGAACAGCTACGTCGAAGGCTGGCGGCTTGGGTTAAAATCGATCGCGATCTATCGCGAAGGCTCCAAACGATCCGCGCCGTTGAACACGCGCAAGACCCGCGATATGGGCGGCACGACCGAAGACGTTGACGTTGCGCTCGATATCACGGTCGATCGCGAAGACTTCCAGAAGCGAATCCTCGAGCTAGAACAAGAATTGACTCAACTGCGCGCGAAGATCGACAAGCCGATCCGACATCGCATGCCGGACACACGGATGTCGTTGACCCACCGGTTCGAGATCGCCGGCCACGAAGGCTACATTACGGTCGGCTTGTACGAAGACGGACAGCCAGGCGAACTGTTCATCACCATGTCGAAGGAAGGCAGCACCATCGGCGGATTGATGGACACGGTCGGGACGTTGACGTCGATTGCGCTGCAGTACGGCGTGCCGCTGGAAAGTTTGGCGAAGAAATTTGCCTATCAGCGGTTCGAGCCGAGCGGCTTTACCAAGAATCCGGACATTCGCAACGCGACCAGCATTACCGATTACGTGTTTCGCTGGTTGGCCTGCCAATTTATCAAAGGTTACAAGGAAGCGACTTCACCGAGTCGCGGACAAGCCGATTTGCCGCTGAAAGAACTTCCGGAAATGGAAAAGAAGGCGCTCAACCGTCCGGTCTCGGACTTAGCGCGCACGGGCGAAAAGGAAATTCTCGATGTGATCACGAATCATATTCCGAACGATGGTCCCGCCATGGCGGGACATATTACCGGCAATGGCCACAGCCACGCCGATCGGGTCCAGGAAGCCCTGGGGAACATGTTCATGGACATTGTTTGCTCGCATTGCGGCAGTGACAAAGTCATTCGAGCCGGCGCCTGCGGGGTCTGCACCGAGTGCGGCACCAGCCAAGGGTGTAGTTGAGGGATTGACCGGCGGCGTTGGACAGACGCTGTGGGTTGGCTACAATTCGTGACCGCCGCTCGTTCGACGGTGGTTGCCCGCCTTCGGTCGCCGGGGCGACCTGCGCGTGTTAAATTTTTTCTATGACTGAGGCTGAACTCCAAAGACAGAAGGAAATGCAGCAGGCCGAGGAACTATTGTTCACCGGCCCGCAGGCGCTTGGTTTTGTTAAAGGATTGTTCGCAGGGCATTTCGTCTCCGATTGGGTCATGCCGTATCCTCGCATCCCGGCGCCGCAACAAATCCAGCTCGATGAAACGCTAAAAGAGTTACAGGCGTTTCTGGATGCGAAATTGGACCCCGCCGCGATTGATCGTAACGCGGACATTCCTCGGGAAGTGATCGATGGGCTTGGGCGGGTTGGCGTTTTGGGAATGACGGCACCGGCCGAGTACGGCGGGCACGGTTTTTCTCAGGTGGCGAACACGAAAATTTTGGAAGAGCTCGGGACTCGGTGCGCGTCGACCTCGGTTTTCGTAAACGCGCATCACTCGATCGGGATTCGCGCGTTGCTCTTGTTCGGCACGCACGAACAAAAGCGGAAATGGTTACCGAAGCTTTGTACCGGTGAATGGCTTGGAGCGTTCGCCTTGACCGAACGCGAAGCAGGTTCGGATGCCGCGAATGTCCAGATGACGGCGACCCCGAGCGACGATGGCTCGCACTACATTTTGAACGGCGAAAAGCGTTATATCACCAACACCGCGATCGCGCAGGTGTTGACGGTGATGGCGCGCACACCTGTTCCCGGAAAGCCGGGGAAGGATGCGATCACGGCATTTTTGGTGACGCCAGACATGCCCGGTTTCGATCTACTCGAGCCGCGGATGGAAAAAATGGGGATACGCGGAACAGCGACGGGCCGGTTTGCGTTGCGTAACGTAAAAGTGCCGAAGGAAAATATCCTGGGCCCGTTTGGCAAAGGTCTGAAAGTAGCGCTGACTGTTCTCGACTTCGGCAGGACAACTTTCGGAGCGTGTTGTACTGGGGCGGCGAAAACCTGTTTGCAGTTGGCGGTCAAACACGCGAACACCCGGAAGCAATTCAATAAGACGCTCGGCAATTTTCATTTGGTGAAGAAAAAAATCGCGCTGATCGCAGCGGATGCTTATGCGATGGAAGCGATTACTACAATCACCGCGTCCCTGATCGACCGTGGCCTGGAAGATTACATGCTCGAAACCGCGATGTTGAAAGTGTTTACAACCGAGCTGCTTTGGGAATGCGTGAACGAAGCGTTCCAAATCCACGGCGGCGCGGCCTACATGACTGATTGCCCGCTCGAGAGAATGTTGCGCGACGCGCGGATCAATCAGATCGGCGAAGGCAGTAATGAAGTTTTGAAATCGTTCATCGCTCTGGTCGGAATGCGCGGCCCGGGTATGGAGTTCAAGGAAATCCACGACACGATGTTGAAGCCGACACGCGAAGGCGGAATTGGGAAAGCCTGGAATGCGGGGATGAGCCGACTTGGCGCAACCGTGCGGGTCCCGGATGTGCCCGTGGCGAGCGCGGAACTGAAATCGTTCGCGAGTCAGCTCGGACGCTTGATCTGGAAGTTCAATGTCGCAGTCAATAAATCGCTTATTCTTTATCGGGAGCCAATTCTGGACATGCAACTGGTGCAGGAACGGATTGCCGGCGCGGCCATGGATTTGTTCGCGTCAGCGGCAACCCTCAGCCGTTGGGACTCAGAAATTCAGTTTTCGCAACGGAACGGCGGCTCGCCATCACAAACGAACACGGCGGCGGAGCTTTTCCTGCGGCAATCGTTCCGTCGAATTCGCGGGTTTCTGGCTGGGCTGGGCGATAACGAGGATAAAATCATTCTCGCGACCGCTGACTCGGCTTTGTCCTAGCGGTCGTCGAACTATCCTAGGTGGCGCGGTTCTAGCTGCCGGAAAGGCATGCGCCTGAACGAGCTGGATCGTTTTGCGTCCGATGATGTCGATCTTGCAGGGAAACGCCTCCTGATTTTCATCGTCGCGTACAACGCCGAGGCCACGATCGAAAAAGTGTTGCGCCGGATCCCGCATTCGCTGCGGACGAACCATACCGAGGTCCTGATTATCGATGATTCTTCAAGCGACGAAACCTTTGCCCGCGGCGTCGGCTATCAGCGCGAAAATGCGGCGTTCAAAATCACCGTCCTCCGCACGCCTGAGAACCAGGGTTACGGAGGGAATCAGAAGCTTGGCTACCGTTACGCGATTGATAACGGCTTCGACATCGTTGCCCTGCTCCATGGCGATGGAAAATACGCGCCGGAAAAGTTGCCGGCATTACTAAAACCGGTGATCGCCAATGAAACGGATGCAGTGCTCGGATCGCGATTGGTTGACCCGCGAGCGGCTTTGCATGCCGGGATGCCTTTCGGCAAATGGATCGGCAATCGCACATTTACCGCGTTCGAGAATACGATGCTCGGAACGAAGTTGTCCGACTTCCACTGCGGTTATCGCATTTACTCGACGCGAGCGCTCGCCGAAATCCCGTTCGAGAAAAACACCAACGACTTCCATTTTGACACCGAGATCGTGATTCAATTCTTGCTCAAGAAAAAGCGAATCCTGGAAGCGCCAATTCCAATGTTTTACGGAAGCGGAATTTCCTACCGCGACGCGATGAAGTACGCCTGGAACATTTTCAAGACCACGGTGCGGGCCCGTCTCTGCCAGTTGTCGCTTTTTTACGATCGCCGTTACGATTTTGAAGCAGTCGAGGAAGTTTACGATTTGAAGCTTGGCTACGCTTCCTCGCACACGGCCGCGATCGCGGCTGCCAAACCAGGCTGCCGAATTTTGGATATTGGTTGCGGCCAGGGGCGAGTCGGCGCCGAGTTCGCCAAGCTTGGATGCCACGTCACCGGATTGGATCGATACATCCCGAATGACGGCGGGCAACGGAAGAACATGGATTTTGTCCGCTGGGATTTGGACCGCGCCGAATTTCCGATCAGCGTCTCGAAGTTCGATCAGATCTTTATGCTCGATATCATTGAGCATTTGAAAGATCCGTCGCATTTCCTGGACGAACTTCGGTTCGCGACGGGCTGCAAACGTCCCGAGATCGTTCTGACCACCGCGAACATCGGATTTTTCGCGACTCGATTCATGCTCACACTAGGGCAGCTCAATTACGGGAAGAAGGGCATTTTGGATGTAACCCACACCCGGTTATTCACGGTCCGATCGATCCGCGAATTGTTGACTCAATCAGGCTACAAAATTCTCGAGCTGCGGGGGATTCCGGCGCCATTTCCGTTGGCCCTCGGCCGGACATTTCTGGCGCGGATACTATTGGCGCTGAACAAAGGGTTGATCCGTTTGAGCAAAGGCTTGTTCGCTTATCAGATTTTCATCCGGGCCGAAGCGCGCCCCACGGTGAACAATTTGCTCAAGGAAACGATTTCGACCAGCGGAACAAAGGCCGATGCGCTGACAGAAGCCGCCTGATCCGGCGGGTTAGTACGGGGTTTTCAGAATACGCAGCGCCTGGAGAAGATCATGCGTGATCAACTCGTAGAGCGGATGACGGACCGCGAGAACGATGTATTGGTGAAATTCAAACGCGGCAATCAGCGCAACAGCAGCGCCGAAAATTAAATTTCGATAGCGCGACAGCGGCGCAACCAACCCGCAAAGACAACTCGAGGCGAGAAATCGCAATGGCAGGTCCCAGATGTTGGCATAGCGAAGATTCATTCCGTATTTCACGTTGCACATCACGAGGTAACTCGCCGCTATGAAGATCGCGAAATAAAGCTCCGGCTTCATTGTTCGGTTCAGGCTAAAAACTCCACCGATCGCGAGGATCAAGATTACGGGACTCACCAGCATTAGATCGACCAGGTAGCGGTACCACGGTCCGTCACCAGTCATGATCGCGTATTGCGCGACCGACGCTTTGGTCACTAGCAATCGATAAGTCTCGATCAAATTACCGAGACTGCCGGACAGGAAAACGAGAATGACCAGGCCAAGCAACGGGCCTGCAACTGTAACGAGCAACAACGAACGGGTCGTGGTTCCAAATTGCAACCAGCGATTCGCGACAATTAACGCCACGATCGCGAGCCACACGAAGAATGAGTTCTCTTTGGTGATGACAAGTAGCGCGAGGCTAACGCCAAAACCGGCAAGTCGTCGCCAATCAGTAGGCACCACGAGATTTTCCCAGAGCAACCAGAGCGCGAGCGACGTCCAGAAGGTGAAGAAACCATCGATCAGCGCATGTTGAGACATGTGCAACTGGGTGGGCGCGAACGCCATTAACGCTGCGATTGCACAGGCCAACGTCCGGCCGCGTAAACGCCATGCGAATGCAGTGGCTAACACCAGCGTTAAAATACTGAATAAGGCGGCGACTTGACGAAGACTCTCGAGGGTGTCCGCACCGAATACGGATTTCCACAAATATCCGGTGAAAATATAGAGGAACCGTACGGGGGGAAGAATCGGTTTTGTCATCTTTGACTGCGCATCGACATACGCCTGAACCATGTCGGGATACGAACCCAGTCCGTCTTTGCTTAGGCCATCCACGTATTCGCGATAAAGTCCTTCATCGAAGCCAGTCCGGTCCCATGCGGGCTGCGGATGGAGCGGTGCTAACGGGTGCAACGATGCGCCGGGAGCAAAAGCGTGCGGCGTGATCCGGAGAAAAACTCCGACAGCGAAGATGATCGCCAACAAAACGATGTCGAGCTTGCGCATGGAGAGCCGGGTTTCGGTCACGTCTACACTCTTTCAGCGGGCGCGTGCAAATTGATGCTAAGTGCGTTCCTCGAGAAAAGAATCATGCCGACAAGAAGCGTAATCCACGCACAAAGCATCCAGGCAACCGTTGAGCCCGCTTCATTTGAATTGTTTCTAGCGATACCGATATACCACGGCAGCCCACCGGCGAGATTGTTGTAAAGAAAAAAGAGCGCCGAAGTAGTGGTGACGGTAAGCCAGCCGTAAAATCTCGGAGAAAGAATTAGAACGAAGGGTGCAAGCCAAACCATGTATTGGGGAGAGATGCTTGGAGCGAAGACGAAGAAGACGACCCAGGCGTAACCAAACGAATCCAACAACGCAAATTCCGAAAGGTGACGCCGGCGCCACCCAATAAGGATCGCCGCACAAATAATTACGACTTTCAAGGCCCACGCCACGATTGTGGCTGCAATTGGAAGATTAAAAAAACCGCCATGGAACTGAGACCAATGAGTTAGTTTTAACCAATAACTGATTCCCCAACCGCCCCAGTAACTGTTGTAAGAAAAAACGTTTCGAAGAAAGAGACCGGGAAAGTTTGCCAGCGGTTGAATCCACAATGCGAGATTCAAGAGAGCAAACGGCACGGCGAATCGAATGACCGCTCCACGTTTCAGCCAAAAGAAAAACGGAATCGGTAACAGGAAAAGTGGAACAATTTTGATCTGACAACTCAAAGCGAAGAAAATTCCACAGAGGGCGGGTCGGTCGCGCAGACACATGAAAACGGCAATCAACAGAAACATTACCAAGACCGGATCGGTGTTACCGTGAAATCCGGAAATCATGATCGAGACCGGACTCAAGGCGAAAAGTAGCATGGCCCAGCCCGGGATCGGGCGCGCCGGCGTCAGGTCGCGGATTCGAATCAGGACGAGAACTGCGATCAAGTCGGCGACGATTCCAGGGAGCCGGAGAAGAAAGGGAAAGGTTACGCCGTAATTCCGAAAAAGCGGGTTCTTGGAAAGAGCGTCAATTAACTCGAGATAATAAGCCGTCAACGGTGGATGATTAAAGACGGGGAAGTTCGAGAAAAAAATGACGCCGTTGCGATAAGTCCATTCCAAACCGTGTTCGCGAAGCGATCCGGCGAACATGTAGAAGGCGGCGACGTCGTTTGTGCCGAATGTGTTGTAAGCGATGGCGAGCTTGAGCACGAAAGCAATGAGCGCCGCGCCGACAATCAAAATATTTTGCTCACGAGCTCGCGAACTCCGGGCAAGCGTGCCTTCTCCGGCGGTTATCTCAGATGCGAACTGGGGATGGCGCAAGAGAGAGAGTTCCATCCTGACGAAGCTCAGCAGCTTCAGTGCCCCTGGGAAGAGGTCAGGACGTCAGTGCTGCAGTTGTTTGTCGATCTTATCCTTCAGCTCGATGAATTCCGGTTGACCGGATTTGAGCGCGATTGCGGCATCGATTTCAGAATGCGCGGTGACGAGATCGTTCTTGCCGAGGAAAGTCTTGGCGAGCAGAAAATGAGTTTTGGCGCTGCGAGGATCAACCTCTGCGGCGTGACGAAACCAAGCTTCGGCGGTTTCGTAATCAGCGGTATCGAGAGCGATGATGCCGAGATTATTGAACGCGCCTTTGTGTCTGGGATCGAGTTCGAGCACTGCATGATAAAACGCTGATGCAGCGTTATGGTCGCTTTGGGCGAGTCTCAAGTTACCGAGAGCGAACAGGGTCTCGGAGTTTTGCGGAACATAAGCGTGAGCGATAGCGAGTTTTTCCTCGGCGAGAGATAGATTGTTAGATTCGAGCGCTTGCCAACCTGCGTTATAGGCGTCGAGCGCCCATAGCGATGGATCACGCTGCGGCCATGCGACGAACCGTGTCGACAAAATAAGAACTATTAGGTAGAGCGCAGCCGCCCGCAGATCGCACGCGCTAATTTTCTGCCAAAAAACCGACAATCCGAGTACCGCGAGAATCAGCAGTCCAGGCACGGCGACGAGTCGATAGCGCTCGGTGATGAAAACTGGGAGCAGCGCGATCATCGACAACGCGAGCGCCGCGACAACCCAGTGCGATGCCGGAGCCATGCGCCAGGCGAAAAGAATTCCCGGAATCGCGAACGCGGCGATGATGCCGAAATAAAGGCCGGGAAAAATCACACCTTGTTCGCGCAAAGTCGTAATGATGCTGAGATCGTCGTATTGAAACGCGCTCCAAAAATTGCGGAGCTTGAGTGCGATCAGTTTTAACCAATCACCGAAATGGTCGGCTATAAATGTTTTCGCTTTAGCGGACCAGTAAGTGGAAACCTCGGCATGCTTAAGCGGATGACCGGCCGCGATTTCAGCTTGATCGATGGAGTCTTGGAGCATCGCGGCCTGGCCGGCCCGAAGCCCAGGCGGAAATCTTGGATAACCATTGGCCTCGGGATTGTTCCCGATCCAGAAATTGATCCCGCTATGAGCGGAGAGGAAAACCGGGTCTCGTGCGATGAAATAGTTGTGGATCCAGCAGGGTGAAGTTCCAATTGCCAAACCGACCAACAACACGCCAATGCGCGCGATGGCTCGGTGCCAGCCGGCTGCTTTCTTGAAAATCAACGCAGCGAACATGAGCGGGACAAGCGCGAGAATGGTCGCGACCGCGGTTGCCGTGATCCCGACGAGGAGGGCGAGAAAAAAACATTCTCTGCTCGCTGGCGCCATATTAGTACCGACTAATCGCCAAACGACGAACCAGAAAACGAAAATGAACCACGCCGTAGGCATCATCACGACGGAATAGGCTTGGGCTGGAACGAAGAAGATCCAACCGAGCGCCGCGCAAAGACCAATGATTAGACTGCGCACATTGACCGCACTCGGCCACGCGGAAATCGATTCAGTTCCGGCAAAGATGGCGCGGCAAATCGAAAAGATAAGGACTGACGTGCCGGCGTCGAGCAACGCTTGAAGTAACCCGGGAATGAAAGCGTTTTCGCCAAACAGGCGGCCTACGATCGCTAGAAGGTAGGCGTATCCCGGCAACCCGTAAAAGGCGAGGGGTTGGCTCCATTGGCCATGGAGGATTTGCCTCGCCCAGTCGTTGTAAAAATGCATGTCACCCCGGGTGGGAAGCAGGAGCGACGAATGAGTCAGCCGGAGAAGGGCCGCTAGCCTAACGGCGAAGGCGACGAGGAAGACCAAGTAGCCCGGCCCGAGGGAGAAGCGCCCGGCCTGGGGGTCAGTTTTCAGGGACATTGGCATCAACACTGCTCACAAAAGGCTACTTCGCGGTCGCAGATCGTGGAGCGCAGTCAAACAAACAACAGATAAAGAAAGCAATAGCATGTTAAACGCCATCAACAAACGCCGCGGGGGCTTCACCCTCGTGGAAATCATGATCGTAGTCGCGATCATCGCGCTACTCGCAGCGATTGCGGTCCCGGGATTTCTCCGGGCGCGCAAACGCTCACAGGCCAGCCGTATTCTGAACGATCTGCGTATGATCGACTCAGCGGTTGACCAGTACGCGATCGAAACAAATCGGAAAACTAACGACCCGGTCGCTATCGCCGATTGGACGAACTACTTGAAGAAGGGTTCGGTCCTTTACAACGGCGGAAAGAGCGTCCTGGGTACGGCCTACGGTGCCCAAACCGTGGATACCATTCCGCAGGTACCGGCATCGGACCTCGCGGTGTTGTCCGACGTAGCGACGACTGGGTTCTGGTCGCCCTACGGTCCTTAAGAAATCTGACGATTCATTCTCCTGTCATTCGCGGTTGATCCGGGAGTGGCAGGGAATGAGTTGTGAAAAAGGAGAAACTTCCGGCCAATCACGGCTTTGATCAGAAAATAACAACTGCAATCATATCATGACAAAGAAACTTCAAACCAAACGCGCGGCTTTCACTCTGGTGGAAATCATGATCGTCGTGGCAATCATCGCATTGCTGGCTGCGATAGCAGTCCCAGGATTCCTGCGGGCACGCAAACGCTCACAAGCCAGCCGTATTCTGAATGATCTACGTATGATCGACTCAGCGGTTGATCAATACGCAATCGAGACTAGTCGGAAAACCGGCGATGCCGTCGCGGTCGCCGATTGGACAAACTACGTCAAGAAAAACGCACTACTGTATAACAATGCCACCAGTGTACTCGGCAGTGCCTACGGTCCTCAGACGGTTGATACCCTTCCGCAGGTGCCAGGGTCGGATCTTGATGTGTTGTCCGACGTAGCCGGAACCGGTTTCTGGTCTCCATACGGGCCGTAATCGTTGTTCTGCGGTTATGAACAGCGTGACCGTCATTCTGGCGAGGAACGGTCCCCCGTTCGATTAGAGTCCGAAGACTGGACTTTCTAAATGCCTGCCTCAATCCCACTCGTTAGGCCAGAGCAAAGCGAGGAGCATCGTCGATCGACGATGCCGACACGTCTGCGACGTCGGCTGCAATCTGTCTGGGGAAGCATCTGGTTTCGCGTCGTCATTCTGGGACTCGCCGGAATTTCTGTCCATTCACCAGCCCTCCAAGGACAACGCATCTGGGACGACCAATATCTTTCACGTGACAATCCTTTCATCAAGAGCCCTTACTTATTGCTCGAGGTATTTCGGCATCACCTATTTCTCGACTCCTATTCGGCTCACTATCGCCCGGTCCAAAACATCTCCTACATGTTCGACTACTATTTTTGGAACACGGACGAGTTTGGCTTTCATCTAACGAACACCCTGCTGCACGCGGGTTCAGGGATTTTGCTATTCTTGTTGCTGAGACATTTACTTGCCTCATTCTTTTTTCCAAAGTCATCAATTGCTCTGCTCAAGCCTAATCGAAGACGAAGCTCTTGGATAAAAGATGCGGCATTTTTGATTTCACTGCTCTGGACGGTGCATCCAGTCCACAGCGCCGCAGTCGACTACATCTCTGGCCGGGCGGACAGCTTGGCCTTTTTCTTTGCCGCGGCTAGCTGGCTCTTGTTCCTCCAAGGTGAATCGGTGCAACGGCTTCCGATTCGCTTAGTAGGGTACGGATTGGCAGCCGCCAGCGGGTTGCTCGCTTTGCTTTCCCGCGAAATCGCATGCGTATGGATCATTCTATTCATCGGGTACTTACTCTGGATCGAGAAAAGAATTGCGTTTCGGCGGCGGTTAGCCGCCATCATTTGCAGTATCCTTCTCGTCGCGAGTTACGCTGGCCTTCGACAATTGCCCGCCGAGCGGCCGAGCGGCTCAGCCCAGGCAGGTTGGACTGCCCCGGTGCGCGCGACATTAATGGCCCGCGCCCTTGGGGATTATGCCAGGCTAATGACTCTTCCGATTAACCTGCATATGGAGCGAACAGTCGTCGACGCTGGGAGTTGGCGAACTAATGCCGACTGGAGAACAGCAATCGGCGACGATTACTTGTCCATCCTCGGATTGATAACGCTCAGCTTGTTTGCTTACGGAGCCTGCTGGAAAGGTAGCGGACAGCGTCTGCGCATCTTTGGGGCGTGCTGGTTCTTCATCGGGTACCTTCCGATTTCTAACCTGTTTCAACTTAACGCAACAGTCGCTGAACACTGGTTATATCTGCCAAGTGTCGGGTTTCTGCTTTTTCTTGCCGGATGCGCGATCGAGCTTCCGGTGTCTTACCGAAGGTTAACAATCTCGGTAACCTTGGTGGCGGTTCTTGGATTGGCCTGCCGAAGTTTTGTAAGGAGCAGCGATTGGAATAATGAAGAGACCTTCTACAAACGAACTTTGGCTGCGGGTGGAATTAGCGGTCGGGTAGCAGGCAATCTCGCGCAGGTCTACGTTCGTCATAAAAATTATGGCGATGCCGAAAAAATCTTGCGCCGTCTCGTTCAAGCGGCCCCCGACTATCCAACAGGTCGTAACACACTGGCCGCGCTGCTAAACTTGCAGGGGAAAAAGACTGAAGCCGAAGCGTTGTTTGCTTCCACCGCCAAGATGGCTCAACAGGCGCGGCACGACTACCCGCGTACCTGGGGCGCAGCTCTGAGTTTGGCTCAGCTCCGTCATCAAGCAAAAGACGATACCGCTGCGCTTAGGATTCTTGACCAGGCGCGCTCTGACTATCCGGAAGTTTGGGAATTGATTTGTTTTGAAGCGGAAGTGCTTCGAGAAGCTCGCGGCCCCGACCCGGCTCTGGAGTTGATTCAAACGTTTGCTTCACACAACTGGTGGCATCACGACGCGGCATTCGCGCTTGGACGACTCTACGCCCAGAAAGATGATGTTGAGCACTCCGAAGCCGAACTTCGTCTCGCCAGTCGCCTTGATGTTCACGACGCCGAATCACTACGCTTCATGGCGCTCATGCGGCTGAATCAAAAACGAATGGATGAAGCAGTTCAATTTCAGCGCCTAGCGATCGCCCGGCAGCCGGACGAACCCAGTCAATACGTTTTGCTTTCCAACATCCTGGAACAAATGGGGCGCAACGAAGAAGCACG